>JAUSPC010000100.1 GCA_030655835.1 Pelolinea sp. | reverse complement strand
CTCGATGAAGCGTTCCTGCGTCATGTCTGCCTCTTTTCTTCGGTCAGACTAATTTTATTAAAGTTGTCTTAAATTGTCAATTTTGTCATTTGTTTTTCAACAATCTCATTAATACGCTTTGACTGGAGGAAGAGATGATGAGGAATAAAAATTCAAACTGGAAATTATTTGGTATAGCAGCCCTAATGCTTGTTGTGCTGGCATGCTCAGTTTCGTTAAATAATGACGAAGAAGTTTCGAGCGCCGAGCAAACCCTGCAGGCGATCTATTTGGAACGCACGCAAACCGCGGAAGCAAGCATGGATACGTCTGCTGAAAGCGAGGGTCCGCCCGCTGTGGAGATCGAACATACTACCCTCCCCGGCAATCCAGGGAAAGCGGACCAGATAAAAGACGAGATTGACACGGAGAACACGGCTGGTTCAAAGAGCGCACTGGGCGATTCATTCCGGCTGGGCAATTTCGAACGGCCGTTCACGGAAACGGTAATGGATTACCACCCTGAAACGGATATTGTGCGCCTGCTGCTTTCAAGGGGATCAGATTTTTATTATTTCACTTTCGAACTGAACGGGGCGGACAAGGACCTGAACTACCCTTCCGCGACGTACGGGATCGAGATCGACACTGATTATGATGGGCGCGGGGATTACCTGCTGTGGGCAAAGGGAGACTCGAACACCGAGTGGAACATTGACGATGTGATGCTGCTGGCAGACAGCAACGAGGACGTGGGCGGCGCAAGCGCGGTGGTACCGGATAACAACGACGGCAACGGGTACGACCAGGTTCTGTTCTCGATCAATGATCTGAACGACCCAGATTCGGCCTGGAAGCGGGTAGACCCGACCGACGGGAATAACATACAGTTAGCCGTGAAGATCGGGCTGATCGATAATAACCGCTTTTACTGGAAAGCCTGGGCGGATGCGGGTGTGGCGGACCCGGCAATGTTTGATTATAACGACAGCTTTTCAGAATCTCAGGCCGGTTCACCCAACAAGAACAGCAGTTTTTATCCAATTAGCGGGCTTAATTTGATGGACAGCACGTGCTGGATCGCATACAACTTGACACCAACCGGAACCGAATTGGGCGGATGCGTGGGCCTGCAGCCCACCCAACAACCCCCACCGCCGACACTGAAACCCGGCTGTAACTGCAGCACATATGTAGGGCTTGATCAAAATTGCTGCATCCAGTGCGGTTTCGCATGGAGCTCACAGTCCGGCGTTTGCTACGTTCCACCAAAATAGATCCATCTTTTAATAATTAAAAACAGGCTGTGAAAAACATTTACGGCCTGTTTTATGTTTTAACTTTGCTATATCACAAAATGGATTGATATATACTAAAAGAAAGATATGCCAGCCATCAATTGGACCTTCTTATGTGATTATGCCTTCGTCGATAGCGCCGGACGGGCGTCGATCATGCGTACATTCACGTTCATACGCGCTCCAAAGATCCCGTTCCGTTATCCGCAGCTCTTTCTCGCGCTTGAGTATATGGCTGATCTGAGTGAAACCTTCACGCTGGGCGCCGCGATCACGTCCCCATCAGGCAAACAGATTGCCAAGGTGCAGTTGAAAAGAAAAGCACAATCAAACGATAAAGGGCGTGTGGAAAAAGGATTCCTTCCGCTTGGTTTTTATAACTGCAAGTTTGAAGAGCCGGGAGAATACCATGTGGAGATTTTCATCAACGACCGCAGCGTGCATTTCATCCCCCTGATGATCCACTTAAAAGAATCCAGGGCGCTTCCAGAAAAGAGGTCTGTTTAACGAATACCGTTGATCAGAAGATCTGGCAGCCCCAACAGGTCCGCAGCGTTATAGACCAGTAAAGCTGCTATAACGATATTGAATGCTTTTCCGATCAAAGGACGGCTGAGGAAGCGGCGGATAGCTGCTCCGAAAAGCGCCCAGGCAGAATTGATGATGAAAGCGCGCGCGGCAAGAACAGCCGCGGTGATGAAGAGCGGCAGAAAATTTCGCGTGACAGGCTGCAGGTAAGAAGCGTAAAGGGTGAGACTGAAGAGGATGACCTTTGGATTTAGAAACTGAAAGATAAACCCGTCTTTGAATCCCATCGGGGAACCACCCCCGTTTTCGGCAGCATAGGTAGTCTTTAACGTGCGGTAGGCAAGCCAGAGGATGTAAGCAGCGCCAATGGCGCGCATAATGGATCCATAAGCGGGGAAGACGGAGAGAATAAGATCTGCCACCCAACCGCTGAGGATACTGAGGAACAGGATACCAATAACGATGCCGAGGACATAATTGAGCGACTGCGGTACCCATGGAGGACACCCATGGAGGCGCTGGATAAGTTATTGGGGCCCGGAGTGAGGGCGGTGATCAACACAAAGGTAAGTGCGGGCAGCCAATCAATTTCGTTAAACAACAGATACTCCTTTATCGAATGAATTATAGAATGGGTTCATAAAACGGGTATAAACGCGCAAAGCCATGCTATCAGACCGGAAAGCTCAAGAGCAGTGTATAGGAGCAGCAGCGCGAGAAGAAGGTTGACAGCGCGGTGGACGCGCGGATGATTGAGATAATGGCGGATGCCCGAACCGGAGAGCGCCCAGAACGAGCAGGATACAAATGCAAGCGCTGCCAGGATGAGCGCAGCAGCGAGCTGCCAGTGAAAGTATCCCTGCAGAGGCGTGAGGAATGCGGCGTAAACGGTCAGGCTAAAAATGACCACTTTTGGATTGAGAATCTGAAGGAATAAACCGTGCCAGAAGCCGTGCGGAGCCTGCTGTTCGATCTCGATGGCATGGCTTTTTCGGAGCGTTTCGAGCGCCAACCAGGCGATATAGAGTGCACCAGCAATGCGCAGATAGGACTCAAAAGCAGGGAGGAGCGCCAGAAGTACAGCGGCAACAAACGCGCCCGTGAGCATGATCAGGAAAAAGCCGAGCGCAATGCCGGTGATGTAGCGCAGGGTACGCTTATATCCGTAAAGGATCCCCATGGACATACTGGAAATATTATTCGGACCAGGAGTAAAGATGGTGATGAGACAATAAGAGATCAAAGGCACCCATTCAACAGCCGGCATTGTTTTTTATATTCCTTCCAGTTTTTTTAACTCTGAGATTGTATTATAGAAAGTTCAAAGCAGGCGAAGCAAGGAGAATAAACTCTATTTGCATTTTATCTATTGACATTATGCACTTAGTATGGGACAATACAAACATGAGAGGACAAGGCAGACATGGAGGCGGTTTAGGCAGGCGGCGTGGGCGAAATTTATTGCGCCCTACCCTCTTATTCCTTATGCATCAGGGGCCTGCACATGGATATGATCTGGTTGACAAACTGAGATCGTTTGGAATCGAAGATATTGATCCCAGCCTGATCTACCGCGCACTGCGCGATATGGAAGAAGAAGGATCTATCCAATCAACCTGGGATGAGGAAAAAACGCAAGGACCGCCGCGCCGTGTTTACACTCTCACATCAGAGGGAAACGACAGTCTCCAATTTTACATTGAAGATCTGCAAACAACTCGAAATCGAATTGATCAGTTGCTGAAGGAATATACGCAACATATGCGTGATGACGATGGACAATTTCATAAAAAGTAAAGGAGAAAATAATTATGCCAGCAGGAAATAAAACAGGACCTCAGGGTATGGGGCCGAAGACAGGAAGAGCCGCCGGGTATTGTGTTGGAAACAACCAGCCTGGATTTGTCAATCAGGGATTTGGAAGGGGTTTTAGCCGCGGTATGTTCGGACATCGCATGTTTGGCGGCCGTGGATTTCGGAATATGTTCCGAGCTACTGGGCAGCCAGGATGGATGCGTTATGGTGCATACCCAGGCGCTTATGCCCCCAATGAGCCGGCACCCATGACGCCTGAACAGGAGCAGGATGCGCTCAAAGCACAGGAAGCATGGCTTCAGGAGCAATTGGACGCGGTACGCGGCCAGTTAAATAAAGACCAGGACTAAGATCAACCACTTTTAAACCAAACCAGGCGGTTGATATTCAAGAAGATTACCGCCTGGTTTCATGTAATCATGAATATATATTAAAAAGGAAAGAAGGTGCTATGAATATAGCAATCACGTTATCAGATAATAAAGGGTTGGATTCCACGCTAAGCTCTGTTTTCGCTCGCTGCCCATTTTATATGCTCATTGATCCGGAAACCAAAATTTTTACGATCGAGGAAAACCCCGCTCAGAACGCGTCTGGAGGCGCCGGTATTAAAGCGGCCCAGTGGATGATAGATAAAGAAGTTTCTGGTGTGATCAGCGGTAGTGTGGGCCCTAAAGCGCATGATGTCTTATCTTCAGCCAAGATACCCGCTTTCAAATCAAAGGGTGAAAGCATCGAAGAAACGCTGAAAGCTTACCTTGGCAAGGAGTTAGAGAGTTTTTTTGAACCCAACGTGGATGCCCACTCTGGCATTCAGGAATAAATACCCTGTAAAATGATCATCACAGTTGCCAGCGGAAAAGGCGGCACCGGAAAAACTACCATCGCTACAAACCTCGCATGGACGCTCGCTCAGAAGCGGGAATCAGAACAAGAAAGTCCGATCTGGTTGATCGACTGCGACGTGGAAGCACCGAACGCCGCATTATTTATTCATCCAATTTTCGAAATAGAAAAAAAAGTCGAACGCCAGCTGCCGATCATTCAACAAGATTTATGCACCGGCTGCGGTGTTTGTGTGGATGTGTGTGAATACAACGCTCTCGCGATAGCAAGAGGAAAAACTCTTTTTTTTAAAGACCTCTGCCATGCCTGCGGCAGCTGCGTGTTGAATTGCCCGGAGAACGCAATTCAAGAGTCACCCGAAATGATCGGGCTATTGCAACAGGGAAACAGGGGTGCGCTGAAATTCGCTCAGGGCATCTTAGAAATCGGTTTTTCTTCGCCGACGCCAATCATCCGCGACCTGAAAAAATGGATAATTCCTGATAAACCACAACACGAAAGCACCTACATCCTCGATGCTTCACCCGGTACGGCCTGTCCTGTTGTTGAAAGCCTACGAGACGCTGATTTCGCACTTTTGGTGACAGAACCGACACCATTTGGACTGCATGACCTTAAGTTGGTCGCTGAATTGATCTTTAAGGAATTCCAAATCCCTTCCGGGATTGTGATCAATAAGTCCGGACGGGGTGATGAGATCATAGAACAATTCGCATCGGAAATGAAGATTCCCATCCTAATGAGAGTTCCCCTTTCCCGGGATATCGCGGAAGCATATGCAAGAGGAGATCTTTTGGTGGATGCATTCCCGCAATATTGGGATCAATTCATTGATCTGTATAAGAAGATCAGCGAAATAACGGGGGAAAGGCAGCCCAAACAATGAAACAGATCTTAGTGATCAGCGGAAAAGGGGGTACAGGTAAAACTACTATTGCGGGTGCGCTGGCGGACCTCGCGTCACGAGAAAAACGGATCGTGCTTGCTGATGCTGATGTAGATGCCGCCAATCTTGAGCTGCTGCTTGAACCCGAAAAACAAGAAACATTTTCCTTCAGAGCAGGGAAAACGGCTGTGATCAACGAAGACATGTGCATACAATGCGGCCGCTGCGAAGAGGTGTGCCGTTTTGAAGCAGTAGAAATGAAAGAGGATGGGACTTATTTTATCAATGAAAGCATGTGTGAAGGATGCCTGTCCTGCGTACATCAGTGCCCTGTGGATTCAATTGATGTCGTCGAGCGAAAATCCGGGGAATGGTACCGTTCAATTACACCTTATGGAACACTTTTCCATGCACTTTTATATCCAGGAGAAGAGAACTCGGGAAATTTAGTTACTCAAATCAAGACGGACGCAAAGAAATTCGCGGACAATAACCAAGCCGACTTACTTCTAATCGATGGTCCGCCCGGTATTGGCTGCCCAGTAACAGCTGCCTGCCAGGGTGTGGATTCCGTGATAATTGTCAGCGAACCAACAGTATCAGGCTATCATGATATGGAGCGGGTCAAACAAGTAACTGATTATTTTCACATCCCATCATTTCTTATCCTGAATAAATACGATCTTAATCCAGAGATCAGGGAAAAGATAATTGAATTCTCCAATATTACTGATACCCCTCTGATCGGTGAGATCCCTTATGACGAACGCATTATGCATGCGCAGGCGGAGGGTAAACCTGTTACACAAACCCTGGATGGTACGCTCTTACGATATTTCTATGAGATCTGGAGTGAAACAAAAAAACACATCTAAGTTGTTTTCAAAAACCACCCGATTAAAGCAGGTGGATTTTTATTATTGGGATGATTTTCTTACAATAAGTATTGATTTATCAACTTGATAGGCGGTATCATCAAGATGCAATTAAATATTTACCCAGCCCTTATCGATAAATACATTTTTCTAAGAAAAAGATTTCTTAATAGCGCAACACCTGCGCAGGCCATCACGGATCGCAGTCACGGACAAGTTCTTATTCAGGAGGTAACTTACAAAATGGATGTATTTGGTCCTGTTCAATCACGCCGTTTTGACCTAAGTCTCGGTATTAACCATCTCCCCCCGAAAACCTGTACGTATTCCTGCGTGTACTGCCAACTAGGCCGCACCAGTATTATGACAACGAACAGAGCTGCATTCAGTGAACCGCAAGAAATTTTTCAGGTAATTAACAATCGCTTAAAGGAATTAGCGAGAGAAGGCGTCCATCCCGATACGATCACTTTTGTATCTAATGGTGAACCAACTCTTGATAAAAGCTTGGGTGAAGCAATTCGGCTTATAAAACCTCTCGGAATACAAACCGCAGTGATCACAAACGCGTCCTTACTGTGGCACTCGGATACCCGCACCCAGCTGATGGAAGCGGATATAGTTTCTGTAAAAGTGGACAGTGTCATGGAAGATACATGGCACAAGGTTGATCGTCCACATGGAACCCTGCGGTTGGACGAGATCTTAAACGGAATCCACAGGTTCGCGCAAACGTACAGAGGAAAATTGTTTACCGAGACCATGCTCATCAGCGGTTTGAACGATACCGATGCGGAGGCAAAGGCAGCTGTTGTATTTATTGGTGATCTCCACCCGCACACAGCATATTTGGCCCTACCGATGCGCCCACCAGCCGAAGAGTGGGTCCATCCCCCCACTGAAGAACGTTTAATGGCTGTGTTCCAGATCTTCAAAGAGCACATTCCAAAGGTGGAATTATTAATGGATCTGCCGAAAACTGAACTGCCAGCAAATGATAAGCCAATTCAATCCCTTATCAACACGTTAAACGTGCATCCGTTGGGCAAAAATGAAATTGAAACATATCTTAATAGTCAGAATTTGGATTGGAAGATTATCGAAAGTCTTATTAAGAAAAAAATATTAAAGTCTATCTCAACCCAGGGCACGGAGTTTTTCGTCCGAAATTACAAAAAATAACAATACGATACCAAACTTATCCTGAACGCAAAAAAAGGGGCAGGATTTAATAAATATTTTTCTGGGATAATTAGAAGTGAGAGAAATATACGATTTCCTTATTAACAGGAAATTAGAGAAATGGCATAAATAATGGAACCAATAAATGTGTACCCTTCGCAAAACATTTTAGGGGAGGGTCCAATCTGGAGCACTAAAGAACAAGTGATCTATTGGGTCGACATTGATGGAATGAAGATCCAGCGCTATTTCCCTGCGACAAATAAATATGAAGCATTTTCCATGCCCATTAAAGTTACCCTGCTGGCATTCCGCAAATCGGGCGGCTTCATCTGTGGCACAGAAAATGGATTTTATTTCTGGGATCCATACACCCAAAATATGGAATTCATCACTCACCCAGAGTCAGGGAAAAAAGAAGCTCGATTTAATGATGGAAAGGTGGACCGCAAAGGGCGGTTGTGGGCAGGCACAATGACCGCTCAAGGAGCAACCAGTTCCCTTTATAGAATGGAAGCGGACCTTTCAGTAGAAACGATGCTTTCGAATGTCACCATTTCGAATGGCATCGGTTGGAGCCCAGATAACAGCATCATGTATTACGTGGATTCACTGCGCTACCTGATCAGCGCGTTTGATTATGACCTCGCAGCAGGCACAATCAGCAACCAACGCCCGTTCGTACAGTTGACCGCTGAGGTTGGCGTACCTGACGGCCTGACAGTGGACAGCAAAGGATATGTTTGGGTTGCCATTTACGATGGATGGAAAGTGATGCGCTACGATCAATCAGGCAAGACCGCGGCGGAGATCAAGATGCCTGTTTCCCGACCATCCTCCTGCGCGTTTGGCGGGAAAGAATTGGATGAGTTGTATATCACGTCTATCTCAGAAGGTTTATCTGAAGAAGATAAAACAAAAGAACCAATGGCAGGCGATCTGTTTATGGTTAAGACAAATGTAAAAGGGATTGCTGAACCAGAATTTTCTGGCTGACATAATTATCTCAGGGTAGTTTTTCAATTAATTTTCAAGTTTTAGCGATCCCAATTTTTCGCCAGATGCCTTATTATTGTTTTCCATTTATTAATATTGCGTTAATAGCTATGGAAATTCAAATAAGTCCTTATTGAAAATGGTAATATATATGAGTATATTCATATATATATAGGAACTCATGAAAAAGAATACAAAATCATTAGAATTAGAGATCAATTTACTACACGAACGCATTTGTTCTGCATTAGCAGATACCACACGCATTATGATCCTTTATCTGCTGGCTGAAAAAGATATGTTCGTCAACGATATATCGGAAGCACTCGACACACCCCAGTCCACGATTTCGCGCCACCTGCGGGTGCTGCGGGAACGCAATCTGGTTGCTACTGAAAGACAGGGAACAGCTGTATTGTACTCACTGCCTGATGACCGGATCATTCAAGTTTTGGATTTGATGCGCGCAATATTGAACGATCAAATCCAAGCGGAAGCAGCCATCACAAAATCCATTTAAAGTTTTAGTTACAAGATAGGAGAATTTCAGATGGAAACAATTATTGTCGGCGAGTTGCCGGCGGAGCGAGCACGGCTACACGGCTGCGGCGGATGGATGAAAAAGCAGAGATCGTCATCCTTGAAAGAGGCGAATATATTTCCTTCGCCAACTGCGGTCTTTCCTTATCATATTGGGAATGTTATAACAGAACGAAATAGACTGCTCGTGGTAACACCTGAAATATTAAAGGAAACCTTTAATATTGACGCACGTGTCAGGCACGAAGCAGTTAGCATTGATCGAAAGAAGAAAACGCTACAATATTTATCTAAAAATGATCATAACAAAAAAGCCGTTCCGGAAGTGGAACGGCTTTTCTCATTCCTTAAGGACCCCAACGGGGTTGAAAATCACAATAATCATTCGTTGTGATCCGCCTTAATTCTCTCCCATCAATGCGCATCACATATAGTTCACACCCGTCTGCCTGCCAAAAATTATCTCGATAAGACATAAATGCCAACCAGTGCCCATCCGGCGAGAAAGTAGGTGATAAATTGTCACCACCCTCTGTTATAACGATCGGTTCACCGCCAAGTTCCAGCAGAATAATCTCACGGTTATGTTCTTCCTTCTCCCCCGCATAGGTGGCAACAGCCAAATGAATGGACCAATCCGTGCGTCCCCTAATTCCCGTCAGTTCGCTGATCTTCTGTATTGTGGTGCCATCAGCGTTCATGATAAAGAGCTGCGGCGTACCTCCATGCAATGAAGTAAACAGGATCTTTGTCCCATCGGGCGACCAAACAGGATCTTTCGCATCATAATACACGGTTAGGTTCTGAACGCTGCTTCCATCTCGTTCACAAGTGGAAATATATTGTTCTGATTCACTGAAATGCCTGGTAAAAACGATCTTGGTGCCATCCGGCGAGATCATGGGTGCATATAATTCACCGCTGATATTCCCGATAAGACGCATATTCCCTTTCAGATCCATTTCATAAAGCTTAAATTCACCTGATTCTGCCCCGGAAAAAACAAAACTTTCTCCATCCGGCGCCCAGGAAGGATAAAAATGTTGGACCTACATATTTTCAGTTAATTGCTTGAATCCACTTCCATCAGGGTTGATCTTGCATATTTGGTCATGGCTGGGATTCTTATCCACCTGGCAGGTATAAATAATTGTTCCCTGCGGATCGCTGATCATTGTGGGAGTGGGCGGCTTTTCAATCTGTTCAGTAGGGACCTGAGGAGGCGTCAATGTTTCCTCTAAAAATGCTTCTTCCGGCATGACCGCTAAATCAGGTTGAGAATAGATTTCCGGATCTTTCTCATCAGTCTCAGGGACTTCAACATACTCGAATACCTGCTGCAGCATATCTCTAAATGGGGCCATCAGACCAGATAAATTTACAGGTTGGGAACAAGCAGTGGTCACTAAAAGTAAAACCAAAATGCTGGATAGAATTATTTTCTTTTTATCTTGCATGTTTTCCTTCCCAACGGTAATTCATAGTCAATATGACACTTAAGTTCAAATAGGTTGGTATATCCACAAGAATCAAGACACATGATTTATGCCAATGTTCACTTAGTCTTTAAAACAAAAAATGGCCGAGGTTACCAGCCATTTTTATTATTTTACTTAGAAATTAATCATCCTCAAAATCATCTAAGTCCTCGTCGTCATCATCGATCAAAGGCCAATCCAACTCAACCGGCTCTAACCATACGACCTCTAATTCAGCCCCGCACCCTTCACACTGAATGATCTTTCCGATAGTTGGATGAGAGCCTACTGCTACATCTTTGCCACATTGCGGGCATTCCGCTTTTTGCATTTTATAATCTCCTCTTGATCAATATAAGGTTTGCAAATTTCAGGCATATATTATTTGTACAAATTAGTTAGCATCTTAAGAATCATATTAATATACCTGTTGCGCTACCACAACCTGCTAATTGGCGTACATATTACCCTATTTTTTTTCAATTGTACAGATTTCAAACATGGATTTTCATGCGATCATTTGCAGAGCTTTTTCCAATCCTCCCTCATCGGATGAAGGCACAAGAGCATCAGCCATATCTTTTAAACATTCTGGAGCTGTCTCCATGGCCACCCCAAAACCTGCTGCTTCCAATAGCGATACATCATTCAGGCTATCACCAATCGCCATGGTGTTTTTCAATGGAATACCCAAAAACTTAGAGATTCTTCTAATGGCAGAACCTTTATCCATTTCTTTATCAGTTATTTCTATGCTTCTGCTCATTTTGATCACATTTACTTTTTCAACTTTCAAATTCACTTCTTCCCAAACTTTTGATAACCAATTTACTTCCGCGAATAGATCCAAACGAATAATTTCATTTGGAACTTCATTTCCGATATCCTCAATTCTTTTTGGAAAGGTATCTTGCCTCCCAATCATCCATTCAAGCGATCTGATCGTTAACCAATCCTTATCATTTACCTGGCAAAACATACCGTTTGCGGTGTGAGCAAGTATTCCAACATTATATTTTTCGGCAATAACAACAGTTTTTTCAATCTGTTCTAATTCAATGACAGGTGCAAATAAAACCCTACTTTCCCGTGGATCAATTATCGCACCACCAGAAAATGCAAAAGGCGTCTGTATGTTTAGATATTCAACCAATGGATCCGTATAAATGATTGATCGGCCTGTACTGAGGGTAAAAGCACATTTCCGGTCATCAATTATTTTTCGAACAGCTTTCTCTGTGGATGGGAGCAGATTGTTTTCCGAAGTTAATAGAGTACCGTCAATATCTGACATTATTAGCTTTATTTCAATCCCACATCTTTTCATCATTTCTGCCGTATAATTCCTACGATAATAACATCTAATAAGAGAAAAACCATTGCGCATCCAAAAACTTCGTCCATCCGCAGATAAAATCCATTCTTCAATTTTCTCATTCGTTT
>JAUSPC010000098.1 GCA_030655835.1 Pelolinea sp. | reverse complement strand
ACCCGGAATTGCCAATAATCCTTTGGCCTCAACAATTTCAGTCTCTTGATCAACAAGTATCGAACCTGTTTTGGACATTTCTTTGATAAAGCTTTTCTCAATGGCAATATCCTGGCCTGTTACAATCTCTGGAATATCACTAGTAAAAATTAGCACATCACAATTCTGGATCAATTGATCAATCATAGTTACATCCTTTCAAAAAGTGTAAATCCTTTATCAATATAACAAAAATTTACTTATATTTTCATTTACGTTTATCTGCCAAGGTTTTTTTATTTATTACATAGATTTGTGAGAAAGATATTTTTTCCCGAAAAAGAGGATTGTCAATATAAACGCAACCAACATTGATACCGATGAGATTATCCCTAAAGTAGGATATGCTTCACGAGCTATCAATTGACCTCCTGCCAAAGCTGCCACTACAAAACCGATTTGGAAAGTAATCTCTAACCATGTAGAAGTAGCTGTGCGCGATCTCTTTGTTGAGATGGACGATGCAAAGGACACCCATAAAGACTGACCAACACCCAACAATGAGCGAAACACCAGATATGCAGAAGCGCCAAGCAGAGGGTTAGCAGTAACTGCTATCAGCAATGCAGCCACAGCAGATAAAATTCTGCTACCGATTACGACCTTCAGTCCGTTATATTTTTTTGCCAGTGCAGGACCAATAAAAAGAAAGATAACAGTTGGTATGATCAAAACCGCAGACATTGTACCGAATGCTTGAAGACTCGAATTGTAGTAATAAATAAATAGAACATTCATAAAAAACATTAAAAAACCCAGCCCAATACCTATAAAAAATTCAATGACAGCAAACTTCACTGTATTTTGATCAATACCTTTTAAATAAGGGGAAAGACTAATCGCTTTTGTATCTTCTGGCTTATCTTCGGCAAGTAAGAAAAGCGGTATTGTTCCCAAAATGATTAGCAGGCTTGAGCCAATCAGGATAGTTCTGTATGTGATTGTCTCATTAGGAAACAATGGATTCAAATGGGCAGGAAGAAAGCCGCCTGCTAAATTACCGACTGCCATTGCAGTATAGAATACGATACTGGCAATAGTGAACTCCCTGTCTTTTTGTTTCCCTGCGTATTGGCTGATAAAAGGCATTCGTATGATGAAATAACCCGCCTGCACAGTACCAACAAGAAAGGAACCAAATAATATCAAAGTTTGATTTGCAGAGAATACTCGCAGAAAGTAGGCAAAACCAACAATAAGGTTGACTATAATAAGCGATCTTTTATTACCGATCTTTTCAGTCATAAACCCGATTGGAATCGCTGCAAATACCTGTGCAAATGGTGTCAGGCTAAGAATGATTCCCAGAAAATCAGGAGACATATCCATGGATAGAATATACAAATTAAAATCAGCTCCAAAAACCCCGAATCCAATGTTGATCAGCAATATAGTTATTAGATATAGAATAATATTCTTATTAAAACCTACTTTTTCTTGCGTTTCTATCGCCATGTTACATGTCATCAACCCTCATATTTTTTTCTTATATTCTTAGTAAATCACAGTGATTTTTCAGGTCCCAGCCAAGTACCCAGAACCATTTCTGAATATTTCTTCTGGTCTACAGAAAGAGCGACATCCGCTTTTTTGTTCTGTGGAATATTTTTCGCTCGCCAAATTTTTCGCCGATCAAATATCGTCATTCCCCGCGAAAATTCCCCTTTTGTTTCCACCTCAACCCAAAATTCTTTTATGTTAGCAATGGCAGGATTGATTGCAACTGCTACTGCAAGCAGATCAGGCGGGGATACTGCTCCCTGACCAATCTCACGCTTTACACCCAATTTCTCAACCATTTGAACGTTGCATGAAAATATTTTTCCAGCCATTTCGCACCACGGTAGATGACTTGCATTTATTATTTTCTCTACGTTTTCCCTTGAAAGATGTCCACCCGCAAAAAGCGGGTCCAATGGAACCATCAATTTGTGAATGTTGCTTGATAAGATAATTCGAGCAGCTTCTGGATCAGCAAAAACATTGAATTCCGCAGCCGGTGTTGTATTACCTGAATCCACTCCTCCTGCCATCATGGTTAGCAAACGAATTTTTTCTGCAATCCTTGGCTCTTTTAAATAAGCCAAAGCCGCATTAGTAAGTGGACCGAGCGTGATCCAATCCATGGGTTCATCCGCTTCCATAAATGTATTGACAATGAAGTCAACTGCATGTTCTTTTTCAATTGACCGTTTAGATTTTGTGAATGGGATTCCACCCAAGCCATCTCTTCCGTGCACATGTGCAGCATCTTCAGATTCTTCAGCAATCATAGCGGTTGAAGCGCCAGAATATACTGGAATATCTTTTCCTGAATAGTCAACCACGCGCAATGTATTGGCAATAACATTAATGAGATCAACATTTCCATTAACACAGGTTATTCCCCGAACATCCAATTCTGATGATCGAATGGCCAATAGTAATGCCACTGCATCATCCAGCCCGGTATCCACATCAATAATTACTTTCCTCGGCATTGTTATTTCCTCGTCCTTATCAATAAAGAATGTAATGCATGTATCCACACGCCCATAAATCGGTTGACTGCATCATTCCAAAAGATTGCAAAAATTGACTATTGGGACTCAATTATTAATTACAATAGATCTGAAAAGGTTAAATGGCAATGATTTATCTTGTTGTCTCTTCTGTTTTTTCCAGATAATATAGAGTTGAGGGCATACAAACTCCACCACATTAACAATAACCATTCAACTAAACCATTAACCACTATTTCAAATCAATCGTTTAATAATTTTCCAATCCCATTTATTCAGATTTTTCTGGTGCACCTTTTAGTTGTTCTTCATTTTCTTTTTGAAACTTCTTCATCCGAGACAGTATCGCCCGCCGTTGTTGAATGGCGTACACCACCAGTGCAATGATTGTTGTTGCATATGGGATCATAGTGACCAGCTGGGCAGGAATATCAAGTGAACCAAATTGGTTCGCGATCGCATCAGAAAACCCAAACAGGACAGCTGCCAGCATTGTACCCAGCGGTTTTTTGCCCCCAAGACTTACAGACGCAAGACCAATCCAACCCCTGCCAGCCGACATGTCACGTGCAAACATCTGTAAATAAGCCATTGATAGATTCATTCCACCCAGCGACGATAACACACCGCTTATTATCAGTGCTGTCATTCGAACACGCTTCACATTAATACCCAGAGAAGTTGCCGCCTCCGGATTTTCACCAACTGCTCGTAAACTAACCCCATATCTCGTCCTATATAGAAAGATATAAATTACAAATGTAAGGAAGAACGCAAGATAAGTAAATACATTATGTCCGCTAAGAACTTCACCTATGAAGGGTATGTCCTTAATAAAAGGAATATGCACATTCGGAACTGATAAGCTGGCCAGGTTGCCTGTATTCCCCTTGTCACCAGTAATAATATACATCAAGAAAGTGGTTCCGCCAGAACACATCATGTTTACCGCTAAACTCCCAATAAATAAGTCAGTTCCCAAATAGAGGTGGAAAATAGCGAGTAATGCTGAAATGAGAACGGCAACAACCATCCCACAAAGAACCGCCAACCATACATTGCCTGTATAGGCAGAAACCATCACTCCGGTAAAAGCTCCCACCAGCATTAACCCTTCCAATGCTTTATTGCTGGCTCCAGCTTTAACTGATACCAAACTCCCCAATGCAGGAAAAATAATCGGTGTGCTAATACGAATTACGCTCACTAAAAAGAGCGAAGTAAAAATACTTTGGATTACTGTTTCAAATGTCATTGATTCCTCCTTTTATTTTCCCATCATTGATATTATTTCCTTCATTCGCATGATCTATCCGTTGCTGAATAGTCGGCATCAGCCGCTCCGCGGTAACTAAAAGGAGGATTACCGCTTGAATGACCATCACCAATTCTCGTGATACATCCGTCGTTCTTTCCATTACTTCCGCACCTGCTCGCATGTAACCATAAAGAAGTGAGGAAATTGGGACAAGAAGTGGATTCAATCGCGCCAGGATCGCAATATTTACGCCCTCAAAACCCATGCCAGATGACATGCCAACGATCAACCTGTTGTGGATCGCTAGAGTCAAGTGCGTTCCAGCGATACCGGCAAATATGCCGCTAACTGTCATCGCAAGAAGCACTGTACGGTTGATGTTTATCCCTCCATAGCGCGCAAATTTCTTATTTGAACCAACTGTTCGCAGTTCATATCCGAATGGTGTTTTGTAAAGCAAGTAGTACACAGCAATTACCGCTGCGATTGCAATATAAACGATGATTGAAACACTTGTTTGTTTCATCCATAATTCCCTAATTGAAGACAAAATAGGAATGTCAGGAATAAATGAAGGCAGCTGCAAGTCTTTCGGAACTCTGGCAGATGTTAGAGTTCTGGAACCCTCAGGCATAATGTAATACTTTAAAAAATATTCAAACGCTTTAATTGCGATAGTGTTAAGCATCAGCGATGTAATCAATTCATTGGCATTTAAGTAAGCTTTCAAAAACGCTGGTACAACCGCCCATAGGAACCCAACGATCGCTGAGACTACAAACGCAAGGGTAATTCGTAAAGCGGGGGGAAGCGGCACAAAAAGAATAACTACACCGGATATAAGCGCCCCAAGAATCATTTGCCCTTCCGCACCGATATACCATTGGCCCGCAGTAAAAACAATACACATTGCCAATCCTACTAACACTAGAGTCAGGCTGTCTTCCAGCCAATCGCCAATGCGGTTGAGGCGGGTAAGTGGTCCAAAAAGAAACGACTTATAGGCTTCAATTGGAGATTCAGAGACAAACAAGGTAATGATGAAACCAAGAGTAATACCAATGGCCAAAGCAATTAAAACTCTCAAGAATTCACGGAAACCCTTTGATTTGAATAAGTTCTTCATAGGTATTTCTCCATCTCTTCATAAGTTTGCTGTTTGACTCCGAGCATATATAAACCGAGTTCTTTCTCGGAAACTTTTGATGCATCTGGAAATACCCCTGTTATCTCCCCTTCATAAAGAGCTACGATCCGATCTGACACACTCATTACTTCGCTCAGGTCCGCGGATACGAGCAGGATAGCTGTACCTTTGCTTCTGATCTCAACCAACTGTTCACGGATAAATTCCGTTGAACCCACATCAATCCCGCGCGTCGGCTGGGAAGCAATTAATACTTCTGGTTCAGATGAAAATTCGCGGGCGACGACAACTTTCTGCATATTGCCACCTGAAAGCGAACTTACAGGTAATTTTCCATTTGGTGTGAGGATACTGAACTTCTCAATTAGATTTTCACATTCAGTTTTGACAACCTTTCTATTGATAAAAAGCCCATTCCTGTATGGTTTCTGAAAATAACGATCAACGATAATATTTTCCTCAATTGTTGACCTAACCGCTACGCCATTAGATAGTCGGTCTTCTGGAATATGTGCAATCTTTCGCAAGCGGATTTCGCGGGGTGTACTTTCCAGAATATTACAATCCCCAATAAGGACTGTTCCGCCAGCAGCGGGTTTCAGGCCGGTGAGAACTTCTACCAGCTCTGTTTGCCCATTCCCTTCAACGCCAGCTATGCCCAAAATCTCACCAGCGTATAGGTTAAAATTCACATTCCGAAGCAACTGTCGGCCAATTTCAGAAACGTATGAGAGATTTTTCACGCGCATGCGCTTTTCACCGCGCTTGATCTTTGGTTTTTTAATGTCAAGGAACACTTCACGGCCCACCATCATATTTGCCATTTGCTCACGCGAGACATCTTTTGTGTCAAGTGTGCCGATCATTTTTCCGTGGCGCATGACTGTAACCCGGTCAGATATCTCTTTAACTTCTCGAAGTTTATGGGTAATAAAAATAACCGTCTTTCCTTGTTTAACCAGAATCCGAATAGCTATAAAAAGGTCATCTGTTTCCTGCGGTGTCAAGACTGCGGTTGGTTCGTCAAGGATCAGGATTTCAGCTTTGCGATACAATGTTTTTAGGATTTCTACTCGTTGGCGCATTCCAACATTGATACTGTTTACAATAGCATCGGGCTGTACAAAAAGTCCAAATTGATCCGATAAATCTTTGGTAATATTTAGTACTGCATCCCTATCAATAAGTCCATTCTTTCTTGGTTCATCACCCAAAACCACATTTTCCGCAACCGTGAAAGAAGGTACGAGCATAAAGTTTTGATGAACCATTCCAATTGTTGCAGCGATTGCGTCAGTGGAAGAATTAAAATGCTTTTGCTCACCATTTACCCAGATCTCCCCTTCAGTTGGCTTTTCCATACCATAAAGGATCTTCATTAAAGTGGATTTTCCAGCACCGTTTTCCCCAACGAGAGCGTGAATTTCTCCTTTTTTGACGGAGAAATTTACCCCATTGTTTGCAACCACGCCATTATCGTAAACCTTGTCAATGTTTATTAGATCAATTAATGGCCTCATAGATAATCTCCATTTTGTGTAAAAAGTAAAGGGTAGGGAGAATCCCTACCCTTTTATTAATTTTTTTTTTTAGAAAACTGTATCGATGACGATATCGCCAGCTATTACTTTTGCTTCCATTTCAGCAATCGTATCTTTTACATCTTGTGGTGTGTATTCGTCATAGAATTTGTTGTAGGCCAACCCAACGCCATCCGGGATACCCAGAGCTTCATTGGTACCCCAAGGAAGTGTACCTTCATAGAACAGTTTGAAGGCACGGTACAGGGACTTGTCCACATTCTTCAACATGGATGTGGCAATGACCGCCGCCTGTTCAGGATCGGTTTCTTCGATGATGATCGCCTGGTCAGAGTCAACCCCAATCGCCCATTTACCAGCTTCTTCAGCTGCCTGGAAAACACCAACACCAGTGCCGCCCGCAACCTGGAAAACGTAATCTGCACCCTGCTGATACATAGTAAGAGCAAGTTCTTTACCCTTGGCAGGGTCATTCCATGACTCCGCGAATTGGATGAGAACATTCTCTTTCGGAATGCCAGCATCACCGGCACCCTGGACATAACCAACCAGGAAGTCTTGGATAACCGGGATATCCTTGCCGCCGACTGCGCCAATCATACCGGTCTCAGACATCAAGCCAGCATAAAGTCCAGCTAAGTATGAGCCTTCGTTCTGCATATATTGAACCGCGTAAACATTGCTGCAATCGCTGCAGGTATCTTCGAAGTCAACAGGGTTGTCAAACATGATGAAGTACTTCTCGGGATATAATGGTGCGTTTTCTACCATAATATCCATTAAATCACCCGAACCAATAACGATGACGTCAATATCCGGATCCAGAAGAGCATCCATAAAAGCTGGTTCCCATTTTGCGGGGTCGGTGCCAGCTTCGTTAACGATATGAGTGAAGCCAAATTCCTCTGATGCTTGCACCAAACCACGGTGGGCTGAGTCAGTGAAGGATTTATCACCGAGCGTACCGTTGACGAGTTGGATAACAGTCAACGCTTCTTCTACTTCCGCCACAGGTTCTGCAACAGTTTCTGCTGCGGGTTCTACCGCAGGTTCTGCAGCAGCGCCACAAGCGGCTAATATGATTGAGCCTACAACCAATAGGCTTAAAATTGTAATTCTTTTGATTTTCATTTTTACTCCTCAATATTATTGTTTTAATTTACTATTTTTACTTCTAATAATCTCCTATATTTTTATTATATTCACCTCCTTGTAGTGCGGTTGAAAAACCAGACATAG
>JAUSPC010000105.1 GCA_030655835.1 Pelolinea sp. | reverse complement strand
TTGAGCACGGTTAGATGCATCGGTTAAAGATTGCCTTGTAAACAACCTTAATAAAGGAGTTCATTTATACAAAAATACTTGACAGACGCTTTCTTAGATGCAACGCGGGTGCAACGCCAGTGGAAATAATGGACATAATGGACGCTGTGGACAGTTATTTCCATTTTTCATGGACATAATGGACAAAATAACACTGTGTGGACACTATGGACACCTTGATATACTGACTTCGAATCAGCTATTCAATAACTAACTTGAGCCACCTTTCCTGGTGCAATTGTGGTGCAATTGGGATGAAACCCCCCTAACAGAGGGCAGGCAGGGTGGAAACCACCACAGGGGTGGCAGGCAATGGACACTATAGATACAATTAACACATAATTATTAGGTTCTTTAATTCTCCAGATATAATCTGGATATTATGGAGCGTAGGTTTGTTGAAAATTAGCAACCGCCATATATAGGCTAAAAGTATTAGAATCCATGAATTTACCACCTGTGGGGGTATTTCAGGGTTTTGGTAGAAAAAGACCTTCTAACTCTCCACAGGAGAGTCAGAAGCCCATAAGCCCTTGTACGTGAGTTCTCACAATGTATATTTCGCAAGCTCAACAAATACCTCCCCCGCCATTTTCCATTTAATAAGCAATTAGGAAAATGGCCTTTACAACTATCCAGGGGATAGTTGTAAACCCTCGCCACTTTTCTTTTAAATTAATAAGGGAAGTGGCTTTGGAACACTCCGCTGGAGTATTCCAAAGCCACGCCATCTTTCTTATAAATTATTAGGAAGATGGCCTTGAACGCTCCACCGGAGCGTTACAAGCCCTCGCCATTATTGAGGTTTAAGGATGCGGCTGTATGAGGCAGATCGTGAAAGCGGAGACCCCCGATATGAGACTTTTACTCGTATTGAAAAAAATACCGGGTTCTAAAAAGGAAGAAGAAAAAGTTTAACAAAGATGAAGATCAAGGTTTGAGAAGTCTTACCGTGGAGGATGCCCCCCAACTCTTTGTGCAAAGCGCATTGTTTGTTCGGTGCATATCCAGGCGAGCCCGTCCAACGCTTCGAAACCAGCGCCCAGTCGGCACAAGCTCCGCATATGATACTTTTAGATATTGACCAAGACACCATAAGGCGTTGTTATTATCCACGTCGTTACTTACTTCATTAGTTGTTTCGAGGCGGGTAAGAAATTTCGTAATAAAATCTTCAAGAGTTTTTCCTGTTTCACCTTGATAAGCCTGTGTCTGTAATGTTTGTAAGTATTCATTAGGAGAAGACCCTATTTCCAATTGTGTTCTGCCTCCTAATGTCTTTCCCTGGCCCTGCTCGGGCATTATTGGTAAACTTTCAACTAATCCAACAGACCAGCCCGGGACGGCACAAATACGTCCATTAGTGACTACTTCTAATTTGGTTTGTCCCTGATGAGCGCTTGAATATTCTTGAGGAAAATATACAAGCTCGTCCGTATCCAATGCCTGTCTTAAAGTTTCCCATAACCAGACCTGTTTTTCGGTATTGACATGAACAGGTATTAAAGGATCAGAAGGAGAACGTCTGGTTTGATAAATATTCCTTTCTGCCGCGTGATTAAGAATGGCCGCTTTCATTAGGTCAATCAGAAGGGGGGTTGGCATGGCAATGGGTATTAATTCCAATTGATCAAACCCCTGGGGTACTTTTTTGCTTAAAAGCTCTTTATTATGATCAAATAATTCTACAACCTGTTCCCGGGTAGGTATTGGATATTCTTTTCCATCGAAACCTAACACTCCAAAACTTTCTGATCTCGGAAGATGTGTAAGAATGCCGGTGCGGTTTAAGGCGTTAACGCAACGGGAATATTCCTTTCTAACGGGAAAAAACTGTTAATCTCCTCGTATGTGTTTTGACGCGTCTACAGGTGGTTTGACCATACCTTATGATACTATTTTCTGGTTAGTTCGTTCAGCCAAATCATAAAATCGTAAAATTAAACACCGAAATAACTGCGTATAGCCACTAATTCAATTCAAAGATTAGATTTTTTATTCCACTTGTTATATAATCATATTATCTGATCGATTAATTTCAATTCCATAAGACAGTTTTCGCGAAACATGGGCTGAACGAAGCAGGCGGGCAGCCCAAAAGAGTGATGGTATTGAAGGTTGAGTGGAAAATTATTCAATTGCCGAATTATTAATATGGGGTAAACCGGCATAGCAAAGGTGGCGTATGAAGAAAGTTGTATTAGAGCTAAAAGAAGGGGATCACATTGTTCATGCCACACACGGTGTGGGCGTGATCATGGGGATCGAAAGCAAAAAATTGCAGGATGAAAAGCATGTGTATTATACGGTTAAGACAGATAAACTAACGTACTGGCTGGAACTGGTTGAATCAAAATCAACACGCATCCGCGCGGTTTGTGCTCCGGCAACATTTACAAAAGCCCTATCAGTCATGCGGCGCGAGCCAAAATTATTAAGCAATAATTTTCGCACCCGCATTAGGACTATAAAGGATGAGATGGTAAAGTGCTCTGTGATCGCAAATGCTAGACTGATCCGGGACCTGCACGCACGCAATGCTGAAAAGAATTTACATGTTAATGAACACCGCACAATGGATAAGCTGAAGAACCAATTCGCGAGCGAATGGGCAGTATCTGCAGGCATCGATAAGGTTGAAGCTGTTGCTGAGATGGAAAGAGCGCTCAGTGTCAGCATTGAAAAATTGATCGCTCAGGAAAATGTATAAAAAATAGAAAATCAAAAAAAGCGCCCAAAAGGGCGCTTTTTGATATCAAATTAATGGGCAATTAGCTTTCCACTTTGTAATTGAAATATACTTCTTGCATGTACTGTTTATCAGGATTCTTGAAATACCAGCGTGTGATGTAGGTGCCAGGATTAGGCGGAGAAACAGCTGGGGTGACGAAGCACCATTTTCCGCCCGGATCGATATCGTCTTCTACATAGAAATATTTGGTATCATTCCATAAACGATAACCACTTATCCATTCCAGATAATAGGTGTGATCCCATATTGTGCTGCCATTATTACCAAAGCAGACCGTGAATTGGAAATACTCACCAGGTTTAAAAATTTTCCCATCCGAAGGTGTTTGTGTGTTGTATTTGGCGGAATCACCAAAGCGCTGAATAGTTGCAGTTGGGCCTATTGGTAAAGCACCTACGGTCGGCTGCGCGGCAAGATCTACCGTGGGCGCAGGTGGGAGGGTTGGCGCTGTGGTCGCGGTCGGTTCAGGCATTGGGGTCGGCGGCATCGCTTCTGAAGTTTGTGTCATGCTGACCATCACAGTTTCAGCTACCTGGGTAAAGATCGCATTGGGGTCCTGAGTTGGTTCTGCGGGAGCGGCAGCGCCGCAGGCAGACAACACCAAAGCTGCAAGCATGATTATGGGCAGTATTCTAATTTTTTTCATAAATTTAATCATTTTAATTCTCCATTCAAGGATAGTGTATTTATTATAACTGAACTTAGATGTCTCATAGATAATTCTAGTCGTGGAAGATCTTTTGCGATTTTACACACATAAATACTGAAGATCATTGAAGAAGCAAGCGGTTTCTTGATTCAAGCATTGTCCCTCAGTTGAACAAAGCTTAACTGGTATTAATAAAATTGTCAAACGTTTTATCCTTTTCGTTTAAAAATAATCAACCATGATAGTTAATCAATATAGTGGATTGTAATACTTTCTAATTAAACCGTAAGTGCATACCAGAGAATATAAGAAAGATGGATCTCAACAGGAAAAGGTCAGGATAGGTCGTAAAAATATAGGAATAAAGACATTGTTTATTGGTCAATCAACCTGTTTATCATTAGATATATCAGGTTCCTGAAAAATATTATATGCACCTTCTCGTTCAGAGCGGAACTGTTTGGTGTAAAGATTGAAATATTTTCCTTTTAATCTTAACAATTCATTGTGAGAACCCATCTCAGCGATCTGTCCGTCTTCAATGACCAGAATGCGGTCTGCGCGTTTGATCGTGGAAAGCCGATGAGCGATGATGAAGCTGGTGCGTCCTTTCATGACTGCTTCCATCCCGTCCTGGATCAAGGCTTCGGTGAGGGTGTCGACAGAACTTGTGGCTTCATCCATAATGAAGATCTCTGGGTCTGAAAGAACCGCCCGTGATAAGCTGATCAGTTGTTTCTGACCGACGGAAAGAAGCACGCCGCCTTCACCCACTTCTTCATCGTATCCCTTTTCTAAGCGTTCTATGAATTGGTGTGCCCTGGTCAGTTTGGCCGCTTTTTCGATCTCTTCCTGGCTGGCTTTTAATCGTCCATAAGTGATGTTCTCTTTGATCGTACCCGAAAAAAGGTGGGGCGTTTGTAGAACGATACCTATACGCGATTGGATGGCTTCTAACGATAGGTCAGTGTAATCATGACCTCCTATGAGTATTCGACCGCGTTTTGGCTCGTAGAATCGACACAGCAGGTTGACAATGGTGGTTTTTCCCCCACCTGTTGAACCAACCAGGGCGATTGTCTCCCCACGTTTGATGTTTAGATTCAGGTCTTTGATCACCGGCAGTTCATCTTCGTACCAAAAAAAGAGATGCTCAAACGAGATATCGCCCCGCATCGTCCCTGGATCATAGGCAGAAGGCTTATCCAGGACGTCAGGTGTGGTATCCTCAAGCGCAAAAATACGTTCTGCAGATGCGATTGCCCGTTGAAGTTCAGCGAAAACGCGCGCGAGGTCCTGGATCGGCCACATCATGAATGTCATATAGGAAAGAAAGGCTGAGATACCGCCAATTGTGATCCCCTGAAAATTGATTTGTACACCGCTGTACCAGATTATGCCGCCGATAGCAAAAGCGGATATGATCTGAACGCCTGGCAGGAATAATGCGCTTAACCATGCCGCTCGAAACCCTGCCGTGTACATTTCATCAGATAATTCACTGAATTCCTCAAGATTTTTATCTTCTCTACCAAGCGCTTTTACCACTCGCACGCCGCTGATATTTTCGTTGTGTGAAGCGGTAATTTTTGAATTAACCTTCCGAACAGTCCTGAATTGGGTGAGGATGCGTTTTTGGAACTGTACGGCAGTATATAGCAGAATGGGCAGAATGGCGAAGACGATCAAGGCCAGTTTCCAATTGATCGAGAACATAAAGATCAGTCCAGTGATGATGTTGACCGCACCCCAGGTTGCATCCAGCAATCCCCAGGTCATCAATTCCGCGACCCGTTCTGTATCGTTCGTTACCCGGGAAATGATCCAGCCGACTGGTGTCTGGCTGTAATAGGACAGAGATAATTTTTGAAGATGGTTAAATAATTTCTGCCGAAGGTCGTATCGGATGCGTTCCCCCAATATGCCAACCAGATAAACAAATCCAAAGATGGATGCTGATTGTACAAGGATCAAAGAGCCATACCTGATCAGAATTCGATAGAGCATTTCACGATTGCCCGTGAGGATCCCCTGATCAACAATTTGCATACCGAGGTAGGTGAAATAAGCATCCAATACTGATACTATTATGACAGTCACCAGGAAGCCGATGACTCTTAACCAATACGGTCTCAGTAAAGACAAAATACGGCTGAATACTTCCCCTGTTAGTTTACCGGAAAATTCTTCTTCTTTGAACTGGTCAGCCGGCATTAGAAAGCTCCTGATCCAATTCCGTTTCAACGCGAGTTTGTATGTTGAAGATCTGCTGATAAATACCATCTTCTTTTACAAGGTCCGCATGTTTTCCTTTTTGTACGATGCGACCTTGTTCCATAACAAGGATCAGGTCTGCTGCCATAATGCTCTGGATGCGGTGGGCGATGATGAAAGTTGTGCGGTTCTTCATTAGAGTTTCCATGGCTGATCGAATTTGGCTTTCCGTCTCTGTGTCAACTGATGACGTTGAATCATCAAAAATAAGAATGCATGGATCCTTGAGCAAGGTCCGCGCTATCGCAATGCGCTGTTTCTGGCCGCCAGAAAGGGTGACACCGCGTTCTCCAACTAACGTATCATATCCGCCTGGAAAAGTGAGGATCACATCATGAACAGCTGCCATCCGTGCTGCCTGTTCGATCTCTTCCTGAGAAATATCTCGATCAACCCCATAACTAATATTTTCTTTGATCGATCGCGAGAACAGAAACGGTTCCTGCTCAACAATTCCAATTTCTTTCCGAAGAAATCGGCGGGAAAAAAGACGCAGATCCTGCCCATCCAATAAGATCTCTCCACTAGTAAAATCATAAAATCTAGGAAGTAAATTAACCAGCGAAGTTTTCCCGGATCCGGTTGATCCGAGCAGAGCAACCACCTGCCCGGCATCGGCATGAAAACTTATATCGTGTAAAACCCGGTCATTGTGTTCATATTCAAAACCTACATGCTTGAAGGTGATTTCTCCATTTATGTTCTTTTCAAGTTTTTGATCACCTTCATCAATTGGTTCTCGGTCTTCTTTGATGATCTTGTATACACGGTCATAGGAAACCAATGCATTGGACATTTGAACAATAAATCGGCCTAATCCGCGCAATGGGTAGATGATATAGATAACCAAACCCGCATATGCTAAATAATTACCAACACTTATCTCGCCGTTGATCGTCATCAGGGCACCAACCAGATAGCCAGTCAGTAATTGCACACCGCAAAGCACATCAGAAATAGGCCAATATTGAGAGTGGATGGTTAATAGTTTTTTTCCTCTCTGGAATTTTTCCCAGTTGTTCTTTTCAAATTTAGTGATCTCATACGGTTGGCGGGCGAAGGCTTTTACAACCCGAACGCCACTGAGATTTTCTTGCAGGGTGGTCGAAAGGATCGCATCTTGTTCTTGATATGCTTCGTAAGCAACGGAAACTTTTCGAAAGAAAAAAATCGAAACTCCTAAAATAAAGGGAACGACGATAACAGAAATGAGCCCAAGTTTGGTGTTGAGATTTAATAGGGCGATAAAATTGACAATAAAGAGGAGCGAAATGCGCCCGATCCCGATCGCCTGGTCATTGTAGAAACGCCGAAGTGCATCAACGTCTGACGTACAACGCGAGATCAACTCTCCCGTATCCGTTTCTGAGTGATAAGAGAAAGGCAGATGTTGGATTTGATCGAAAAGGTAGTTGCGCAGGCGTCTGATGGTGTTTTCGGATGTTTTCGCTGCCAAACGTCCGCTGATATAGGTAAACAACCCCTGTAAGCCGATGAATAGAACAAAACTGAGGACGATCAGCCAAATTGGATACGGTCTGATCTGGGCGGCGATGTAATTATCTACGAAGTAGCTGAGCAGAAGGAAGGTGGCTGTTTTAGAGTATGCTGAAAAACCCTGTGCAGCAATGGCGGCAATATATAGATATTGAAAACCATCCATTAATCGCCATAAACCTGCCAGGCGTTTTTCTGATAACAAACGCTTAAGGTCTAGCGTGTTGTCGCTTCTACCATTCTGTTTCAACATTACTCCAATAAATAAGATGATTAAACCGGATTCAAGATTATATCTTATCCATCTTGGTATTGTTTTTTTCTCGATTGATTCAATAGGTTTCTTGTTGTACTTAAAATGGATAATTGGAAATGATATTTTTCGTATTGTTTTAATAAAATAATTATTGATTTTTCGGTTTTACTTGATAAGATAAATGAGATCGAATGATAAGGAAAAAATGAAGAAATCTGAATTTACAAAACTAATGATCCCGGGCCCAGTTGAAGTTGATCCGCAGGTATTGGCTGCAATGAGCAGACCTGTTGAACCTCACTATGGACCAGAATGGGTGAATAAATTGGAACGAGTAAATAACCTTCTCAAGCAAGTTTTCCAAACACAAAACGAAATCTTCCTAATGGCAGGTTCGGGGTCCTGCGCGATAGATGCATCGATAGGGAGCAGTTTACAAACAGGGGAAAAAATTATTATCGGAAATAATGGTTTCTTTGGAGATCGGCTCGTTTCAATCGCTGAGCATAATGGGATCGAAGTTGCCGAAGTTAAGCAAGAGTGGGGGAAAAAACTGGATACACAAAAGATATTGAATATGTTGAAGGCACATCCAGATGCCAAAGCGGTAGCGGTTGTCCACAGCGAAACATCTACCACTGTTCTCAATCCAATCGATGAGATCGGCCTGCAACTCAAAGATAAAAATGTATTATTTATTGTGGACGCGGTCTCTTCTTTGGGTGGTGTCCCGGTGCAAGTGGATGACTGGGGTATTGATCTGTGCGCGTCTGCCTCTCAGAAATGTCTAGGAGGGATTCCTGGTCTTGCTCCTATAGCAGTGAGTTCTAAAGCATGGCAATTAATCGATCGAACCCACGAAAATAAACATGGCTGGTTCACTGATCTGAGGGTCTGGCGCAAGTACGCACAGGAATGGGGCTCCTGGCATCCAACTCCAATAACCATTTCCTCAAACGTCGTGAATGGTTTGCTTGTAGCTTTAGAAATGCTGATCGATGAAGGGATCGAAAAAAGAATGGAACGTTTCCGCCGATTAGCTTTATCACTCAGAAAAGGCCTGCATGAACTAGAATTGAAACCCTTCACACCTGATGAGGAGTTAAATCCTGTCTTAACAGCCGCATATTCTCCAGCCGGAGTGGATAGCGGAGAAATCGTGACTTATTTGAATGAAGCGCATCATATTCAGATCTCTGGAGGTTTAGGTTTTCTAAAACCAAAGATATTCCGGGTAGGGCACATGTCGCCAGTGATCAATTTAAAGGACATTCAGAATTTATTGAGCGCATTAAAGGATTTTCAGAGACAAACCACCTAATGTGTAATTTATTGAACAAATATGAGCAAAATTATTTCTGCGCTTTCACTTTATTTCCATATTTCTTACTTAAGAAAAGTAATAAAGAACTCACTAAAACACAGAAACCACCAATAAAAATGAACAGATCCTGCCAGAATTTGATCGGGAACAATCGGATCAGAGAATCAGAAAGATAGAATAACCAGCTGTCACCTTCAAAAAATATCTGGTGGAAGACCGTAAAAAGCTGATTGAAGTCAAGCCAAACAAAAATTAAGATCGTAAGAATAATAGCGAACGTTATTTTTGCTCCATTTCCCAAGGCAAATGTAATTGCGCGTAGCCATTTATATTTCCATCCCAAATAAATTGCTATTAAGAATATCGCAACTAAGATACGCCAAATTAAGAGCATCCCAACTGTAAGATCACGGACATCAACCATGTGGGAGATCTCGAGGTCATTAAACAGGGGTGTACCATCCGCAAACTGAAGTGCAGAAAATTCATCATCCGATACGGATCCCAATAAGTAATTGATCGAGAGATTTGCCCAGTTTAACCGATCTTGTTTGGTGAAACCATATGTATCTGCGGGAAAATCAGGCAAATTATATTCGACGGTATAAAAAATTGGTGAGAGAGCGATCCGCATTGCTGAGGTGATGATCAGAAATGGGGTGAGAAATGTTATTAATAAGAGGCTTATTTTGATAAATTTATTCATTGTAATGCTTCAAACCTTTCTGAAAAAAAGAAATTAAAGATCATCTCATTCGTGATCCATTCTACCGGAGCTTTATCATCTGTGAAAATATATCCATCCGAAGGAGGAGGTTGAATGTTCGGGATTGCCGCTTCAAGGGCTGAAAGAATCAGGGGATGAATATTAGGGTCTGAAGCCAGGACTATGTAATTTTCTATCAGGTTGTATTCAGACGTAGAAGACCTGGTTGCAAAAATCACTGAATTAAATGTTTCAGGAAGGTCAACGATATATGTTGAAGTAAAAATAGAATCAATTGTTTGATAAAGGGAATTTAATAAACCCCGTTCTTCAAAAATGCGCGCCACATTGATGACCAGAACACCCTCATCACTTAAATGATCAAAGACTTGTGTGAAAAACTCCTTAGTAGTGAGATGCCATGGGATATAAGGGGGTGTGTACGCGTCGACGCATATGACCTGATATTGATTATCATTATGGGTGATTCCCCAGCGCGCATCCTCGATAAAAATATTGACATCATTTCCATCTAATCCAAAATATTTATACCCTGCGTCAATAATTTTGCCGTCAATTTCATATCCATCAATAACCGCCTCAGGAAAGGCGAGCCTGGCCTGGTTGGCGCTGGTTCCGCCCGCTAACCCAAGGATCGCGATCCGCTCGATCTGTGTAATTTCGACGGGTGCTTTGTTAAAAAATGGTGCGGAGATGACTTGTTTCCAATAACCATTGAAATCTAATTGTGTTGGATGAGAGATTGAGTGAATTCCCTGTCCTTCATTAAGCCGCAAAATGTTGTATTCATTGATTTGCTGTACCTGGATATAGTTATAAGCAGATTCATCTTCGAGGATAATACCCTGCGCCTTTTTATCAAAACCACCTAACCCAATAAATGAAAGAACGATAACTAAAATTGGCATCCAAAGATAAACGAGCATTTTCTTTAAACTTGCTGTTGCCCATAGTCCTATCAGGCAAACAAGAGTTAGAAATAAACTGATACTAATGAAAGTGCGGTAGGTACCTATGATTGGTATTAAGATCAGCACCGATAAAAAAGTGCCAATAAAAGACCCAATCGTTGAGATTGTATAGATCTTTCCGGCGGTTTGCCCAGCGGTATCATTATTTTCAAGCGCAAGTCGGACCGCGAAAGGGGAGGCGGTTCCCAGAAGGGTGATCGGAATGCTGAATAGGATCAAAACTGATAAAAAGGAGCCAATCATGGAAGCAGTTTGCATTTGGTCGAATGCACTGCTGGCAAATATTAAAATTGGTCTTGAAGCTAGAGGGATAACGCCAACAAAAAGTGCTGCCCATATTAAAATTGCAAAAAAAGTTTCATAATTGGGTGAGCGATCTGCCCATTTCCCTCCAATAGAATAACCAACTGATAAATAAATAAGAATCAATCCAATGATGGCAGCCCAGACCAGATTACTGGATCCAAAATAATTACCTAATAATCGTGAAGCAGAAAATTCCACAGCGAGCGTTGCGGCACCTGCGCTAAAAACCCCAAGATATAAATAACGACGCATATCTGGAATTATAACCGAATGAAATTTTGTAAAACCGGGGTTGTATGATTTAATGATAAGAGGAGAACAAATTATGAATTTGGTATCTGTATCGCAAATGCTCGATCTTGAAAAAGAAGCAAATGACAGCGGTCTTGGATATGACCAAATGATGTTGAACGCGGGTTCCGCTTTGGCAGATGTGATTCATGAAAGATATGGAAGCGGCCAACAAAAACATATATTAGGTTTGATCGGATCAGGAAATAATGGGGGCGATACATTAATTGCTCTGTCCAAATTGATCGAAAAAGGTTGGTTGGCGGCCGCATATCTAGTCAATGAGCGCAAGCAAAAGGATGCTCTGATCACGAAATTAATTGAAATGAATTGTGATGTTGTACCCATCAAGGAAGATCCATCATTCGAAAGATTGCGAAAATTAATTGATCATACTGACCTGATCCTGGATGGTATTTTAGGTACAGGCATAAAATTGCCATTGAGAAAAAGCATCTCAGAAGTGCTTCAAGTGTTCGCTGGTATGGAAAATATGCCAGACATTGTGGCTGTGGACTGTCCATCAGGTGTCGATTGTGATACTGGTGAAGCAGCCGAAGATACCCTGAGTGCAGACTTAACGGTATGTATGGCGAATGTGAAAAAAGGATTATTGAAATTTCCCGCGTTTGAGTATGTGGGTGAGATCGCATGTGTAGATATCGGGCTTCCAGAAAATTTATCAGGTTATGCAAATATGCACTCATCTGTAGTTGATCAGATGATGGTACGTAAAATGCTTCCCTCTCGTCCATTGAATGCCCATAAAGGCACTTTTGGAACCTGTATGATCGTTGGTGGATCGATAAACTATTGCGGTGCAGTTATCCTGTCCGCCAGGTCTGCCTATAGGGTAGGTGCTGGGTTGGTGCAGGCAGCTATTCCAGGATGCATTTATGATGCGATCGCGGGACAAGTTCCAGAATGTACATGGGTCGTGCTTCCACATTCGATGGGAGTCATTGGCAGCAGCGCCAGCGCAACCTTGCAGGAAAACCTTGAGCGAGTAGATGCGATGTTGGTGGGTCCTGGTATGGGACAGGAAAAAGAAACACTTGATTTTATAAAAGAACTATTACGATTTAAGGAAACTGGATCTGGAAAATTGACGCTTGGTTTTTCTCAACATCCACGAATGGAAAAAACCACCCATCTTTTTACGCAACCATCTTTAGTGTTTGATGCAGATGCCCTCAAGCTGATATCACACATTGAAAAATGGTATCAATTGCCTGAAAAGATCGCTGTTCTGACGCCTCATCCTGGAGAGATGGCGATTCTAACTGGAATGACCGTTGAAGAAATTCAAAAGGATAGGGAAAGTATAGCGAGGGAATTCGCCCAAAAATGGGGACACGTGGTTGTTTTGAAAGGCGCTGTCACAATTGTTGCAGCTCCTGATGGTCATTCTTTTTTCATTCCAATTGCAACACCAGCTCTGGCATCTGCCGGAACAGGTGATGTCCTGGCTGGAATGATCACAGGATTGTTAGCTCAGAATATATCGGCAATTGATGCTGCCGTTGCGGGAGCATGGCTGCATGCGCAGGCAGGTTTGGCTGCGGAAAAGAGCAATGGACAGAATGTTTCTGTGACTGCGGGGGATGTGATCAATCAGATACCGTTCGTCCTTAAATAAATAAAACCAGCACAAATTGATCCCATGTACTGGTTTTTAGTTAGAATATTACTAAATTAGGTATTATTTAGATGCGGCAGGTTTCTTTGTCTGCGGTATGGCTTTGGTAACTTTTTCTTTGCTTGCTTCGAGCATTACCTGCCCTTTTTCAGCGATCTCATTTGCTTTTTTCTTTGCATCTTCAAGCAGCTTTTCGGCTTTAGCGACTGCATCTTTTGCGTACGCTTCTGCTTTTTCAATTGATTCAGTAACTGTTTCAGATGTTTGATCTTTTAATACGATCGCTTTATCTTTGATCAATGTACGAGTTTCTTCACCAGATTGCGGCGCGAAGAGAAGTGCGGAAACCGCTCCAGTTAGACCACCAACGATAAAACCTACTAAGAATGCTCCAAAATCATCACGTTCTGACATATTATTCTCCTTTGATATTATTTATTTTTCTTTTCTTATAAACCCAATTATTTCAAACAATTTACGGCCTCCGGCAAATAAACCTCCGATGGATACAATTGGTTTGACAGCTTTATCAGAGATAAATTGGCTGGTACCTTTGACCATTCGGATGGTTTCTTTTGTTGAAAAAAGGATTGGTTTGATCTCATTTTGAATGAGATTTGAAAGTAAGGCTAATTGGATCACTAAAATGATCAATGCAGCACCGATCAAAAATGATTCCATGGCTAAAACAATGATAAATATATCTCTTACCTGACCAGTAACTTGAGTGTCAGATCTTGATAATAAAATAATCCCAATGACCACGCCCACGAGAAATAAAACCGCTAAAATAGCGATGATGATAAATGTATTCTTTTGAGAGGCTGCTCTATTTTCTTTATCCATGTGAGATTGTTTCGATTTTAATATTAATTTTGATTATAACATAACTTGAATTCAACTAGCAAGTGTGTATAGGAGGGTGTTGAAAAAGTAAGCAAAAGTTGAAATCAAACCATCCATAACGAGGTTTTTAGGGTTATTGACGCTATTTCAATCTATTCTTTATGCTTATCTCACTGTCCAAATCCTTTTCTGATGTCCTTTTTAGCTCTATTT
>JAUSPC010000094.1 GCA_030655835.1 Pelolinea sp. | reverse complement strand
TGAACCACCTCGCGGGCTGATTTAGCCACCGGAACAGGCCCACGGAGCTTATTCTTCTGCCATTTGGATCGCAGTTGATACTTTTCAGACAACACTTTGTAGATGGTCGTAACGCTCACTTGTACGTCATACTCTTTTTCTAAAAAGTATTGGATCTTTTGCCCACAACATTGATGCCGTTTTTCCCGTATAGCCCAGATACGGCGTTTCAAGATTGCATCAGTCTTTCGCTTTTGACGTGATCCTTTCTTCGCCTGCTGATAGTGATCCAAATAACTGTGTAAGTCACCGTGCATTTGAATTGCCTGCGACCAACGGATAATTGTCCTTCGGGATACGTTAAGATGTTTTGCGATATGGCTCTTGGGTATCCCTTGTTCTAATAACTCCCATGCTAATGTTATTTTTGTCATTTGTCTCATCTCCATAGTTTCTCACGGAGTGTGACATATTAAAGTTTAATACAACGATATCTACCGATAACAAATCCAATGTGATAAAATAGTACTAAAGTTGGGACACAATCGGTTTTTTGTCTCAAGGAGTGCTTGGTAAGCATCAATTCAATAAAGAACGTGTTTGGAGATTGATCAACCACTGAAAAAGATCTAATTTTTTTTCATAATTATAATTTTTTAGGTTTCTTCTTGAGATTTGTCTCTACTGAGACAAATTTTTCTTTAATGAAAAAACGGTTATAAATTATCATGAAAAAGAAAGGAGTAAACTATGCCTTCAGTAGTTTTACGAAGTGGAGAATCACAGCAGCAATTAGCGCGCCGCTTTAAGAAAAAAGTAATTAGCAGCAAAATACTAAGCGAAGTGCGTAAACGCCGCTGGTTTATCTCGCGAACCGAACAACGGCGCGAGGACAAGAAAAAAGCCACTCGCCGCGCACATCAGAAACCAAGCGACGATAAATACAGTTAGTTTTCTTCTAGAAGAAAATGCAGGCATAGCAACATGTTGTTATGCCTGAACGTTTTTCTCGAATAAGTATCCTCTTTTTTTTTAGATTTTAATTCAAAATCCCATTTTTTTTCAGCCGAACTTCTCCCTTTTTTGAATAGTAATTGGTATTCTTTGCTTTCAGGAGAAAGATCAAAATGCGTTGCTGAAATCCCGTAATCACTGATCTCAATAGTGGTCCTCTTATCCACCACATATTCCGCCAAGTCTGATGTTTGATGCGAATCAAAAACACCCCGTACCCCACCTCCTTTAAACACCAGATTACATTAAATTCTTTTTTTGGTTATCTTGGTCAAATTTCTGTCTCACATTATTAAATATTTCCCTAATACCCACAATATTTATTTCTTCCTTAAAATTTGTTCTTCGATTAAATCTGCGCATAATATCAGATATATTATTGGTTTTCACTTAACAGATTTGTGGTTGGTACCTATCAATTCAAAAAAGGCTATAATTTTGGTTCATCAGGAAAAATAATGAAAAACTCTGCAAAAAAAGGATGGTTTATTGATGAAAAATTTGATCTTGCTCGGAGGATTGGGAGCTTTTGGAACTGGTGTTGTTATCGCGCTGCAATCCTATCTGAGCGGTAGGGCGGGAAATATTGTTGGACCAATTAAAACAGGGCTATGGACGAATTTTCTCGGTGGGGCATTAGCTGGATTGATCATCCTTGTTCTCTGGCTGCTCGGTAGACGCACAGGTAGTCCACTCACGAAAAAAGTCATAGAAATGATTGTCATCTCTGGAGCTCTAGGGATTATTATCATTATTGGTGTCTCTTATTCGATAAACCTGGCCGGGGTTACCGCAGGCGTTGCCGCTATTTTCCTTGGGCAGATGTTTCTAAGTTTGATTGCCGATACAAGCGGCTGGGGTGGGGCCGTCCCCATCCCGCTTGATCTGCGCCGCATCGTTGGCCTCATACTTATGAGTTTGTCCGTATTTTTACTCTTACCTAGAAAATAATTATTATTGGATAGAAAAAGGAAAGTGGATAACCACTCTCCTTTTTCACTAAAGATCGAGCGAAACGACCGCTTTAATTATTTTTTTCCGTTCATATTTGTTCCCATACCACCTTCACCATCACAATCACCATCACAATCTTCTAAATTTTCGCCGTTATTCCCATTATCATTTTTCTCGCCATCCCAATCAAAGGCATGTTCAAATTCAAAGGGACAACTATAGAGAAGTTGATTGGTCTGTTTATCATAAAGGTTTGCATTACCTTGTTGTGGTGCGCCGTCCATGTTGCAAGTTGCTGTATCACCATCAACAACACAGTCAAAACGCAACCCATTTACCTCTGCGTATACACCATTTCCTCCTCTTCCATCTAATCCGACCACAAGTGTACCGTTCTCATCATTTACTTCAATTGATGGGACACCGTTACCATTTTTCCCTGCTTCTTCTACTTCAGTTACTTCTAATGCACTAGCATCCAAAGCAGTTTCTGTATCACCACCCAAATCTTCTGGTTCTTCTGGTAGTACATCTTCGACCTCATTTATTCGAAGGCGCAATTGCATATTTGTTTCAAGCATCAAGCGAATCTGTTCACAAAGCTGGTCATTAGTTTCTTCGGCATCCTCTTCATCTTCAATGAAGGATTGCATTAGGCGCGCTTGCGCCTGTAGTTTCTCTTCTAATTCCAATCTCAGCCTGACCGCTTCATCAGGATCCTCAGCTTGAATATGCACCATTGCCTGAGTTAATAATTCAATACGCTGCTGGTATCCAATCACTGCATCACCCAAGTCCTCAGATCGACCTTCCCGGACCAATTCTCCAGCTTCTTCAATTCGGTTATTCGCAAACCGAACATACAGATCCATGTCCACATCATCCGGCGCGATCGCTAATTGAACATTTTCCGCCCACATTTTCACAGGGTAAAGAATGTCACCCGGAAGTGCTTCGTTAGACGCGTAAACCGCGCCGGCTCCTGAAATTAATGAAAGAATTGTTGTTACTATTACTACCCATGTCATCATAAACCTCCGTTTTAGATTATGTAATCTATAACGATGATCTATCCGTTTTGTTACAAATTCTTCCCGATCAGGTAATTTTTGCATCAAATTGACTTTTTGTAATCTGCGATCAATTTTCTCTTCTTCAGAAAAAGTTATTGAAGAAATAATATCAATTGTGGAAAGAGTGGATCGAATCTCATCTGCCAGGTTAGGATATTTCAACAGGCACTGCTCTCTACTCATAAACCCACTCTGGACGTTTTCAATACATGCACTAATTACTAGTGTTTTTTTCTTCTCATTCATCGTCTTCCCTCAATAATTCCTGAATCTTTTTTAGAGCTCGGTATTGGATCACGCGGACATTGTTTTCATTAATACCAATAGATAAAGCTGTTTCTTTATGGCTCAATCCGCCAAAAAATCGGCAGGCAATCACATTTTGCGATATCTCATCCAGGTTCCTGATGGCTTGAAACATTTTCTTTTTTTCCTCATTCTCCAGCACAAGCAATCCGGGTTCATTTTTTATTGGACTGTTTTCTAAGTCTGAACTCAATGATGAGGTTTGTTTTCTTGTGCGGTAATGATCAACAAGTGTATTATGAGCTATCCTGTATAACCAGGCACGAAAATTGTTCCATTCTCTTTTTTTTCCAAACCCGGGTAGGTGTTTCCACGCTTTCATAAAAACGACTTCAGTCATATCTTCTGCGTCTTCTTTGTTATTCGAGCGAATGAGCAAATATTCAGATATTTGCTGGAAATATTGCTCATACAAACGCCCAAAAGCTTGCTTATCACCCGAGATCGCTTTTTCAATTATTTGGGCTTCCTGTTGATTTCCTGAATTCAATTTAGTACTCACTTTATATAACGATGATAATTATAAATTGTTACAACCATGAATATGGGAAATTTTCCTCAATTATTAAACAAAAAAAGTTGGATTATGCTCCAACCTTTTTGTTGATTTTTAAGAAATTCATCTAGACGAATTTACTACAGCGGGAGGACTAGATCCTGAAACGCAAAATTCCTGCCGTTTGATTCTTTACCCCCATTTCCCTCAAATCTCCCTTGGGCTTTAAAATGCAGCCGTAAGAATCCGAGGGTGGCAATTATGCCAATAAAACCCGCGGCAAACCATACATACCGGGGATCGAAATTATCCATGATCAAACCCGCGCCCAATGGTCCGATGGCAATCGGAATGATCCATGAAAAACTATGCACAGCCATATATCTGCCGCGCATATCTTCAGGCGCAATGTTTACCGCGATCATTTGTTCCTTAGGTGAATAGATCATCTCGCCTATTGTTATGATCACCATTGCGATAATGAACATCACATACGAATCAAAAATGCCATACATAGTGAATCCAACCACATAAAGTAAGTTGCCAAGCACTATTGCAAGCATTGCTTTCCACTTTGCGGTAACGCGGGTAATAAAAATTTGCAGGAAGACCACCATTCCCGCGTTTAAACTTAGAATATAGCCGAATTGTTCAGGGGTAATGCCACGGTGGTTGACCAGATATACAGACATTGAGCTATTCATATTGAAATACATCAACGTAGAAAAGGATGTAGCTAAAAGAAAAGCCATATATAATTTATCCTTAAAAATAATCCTATATCCTTTAAAGGTCTGCAATAATGAATTCTCTCTTTTAGAAACTTCTTTAGATTCTGGTTTTGTCTCTGGTAAAAAGTAAAACACAAATACTGACACAACTATGCTCAGGACCACATCAGCATAGAACAGCATCTCAAATGATCTTGTCGCCATAAAACCACCAATTGCAGGTACGATCGTGGCAGCTAAATTAAAAACTAGTCGATATCTTTGAATAAATAAAATCTCCGAAATTCCAGCAGTATAATAATGTTTTTGTATATCTATTCAGAGGATAAATCATGTCTAAAAGCGAATCATCAATATTGCATGAAGTTGAGATCGGGGGAAAAAAGCAAGCGAAGAAATCACCCAGCTCCTCAACAATTAAAACGATAATTGTCTCCAGCGCGCATGGGATGCATGATACCTATTCAGGGTTCATCGCTCCATTGCTTCCTTTTCTTATCGAACGGCTTTCCTTATTAAAAGCTGAGGCTGGACTTTTCATCCTTTTTTTTCAAGGTGCTTCGATTCTGCAACCTATCATCGGTCACATTGGTGACCGAACGAACCTGCGGAAATTTGCGTTGGTTGCCCCCGCTGTTACCGGGATATTTCTCAGTTTACTGGGCACTGCCCCCTCCTTTTCTGTTGCACTGCTATATTGTCTCATTGCTGGGATCTCATCGGCTGCATTACATGCCACTTTGCCCGCACTTGTCAGTAGTTTTTCTGGTGAAAATGTTGGCAAGGGTATGGGTATCTGGATGGTGGGCGGTGAACTTGGAGTAATGCTTGGCCCTATCCTGATCACCGCAGTTGTTACGACTTTCTCAATGGAAGCCACACCATGGCTGATGATTGGCGGGTTTGTTGTTTCCGTTCTGCTGAGTTTCCTGCTTAAAGATCTCCCTTTTCATAATTCAGTAACCAATCAGCAGATAAAAATTCCCGTAAAGGAACTTGCTGCAATCTTGTTACCGATCACTGGTATTACTGTTACGCGATCCATCCTCAGAACATGTTCAGTTTTGTATTTACCGGTTTTTTTAACGGACAATGGCTCCAGTATTTGGTTTGCGGGCATCTCCCTCAGCATCGCTCAGGGCATTGGAATTTTAGGAACCATTTCCGGGGGATTGCTTAATGACCGGTTGGGATACAAAATCACTATAATCCTATCCCTGATCGTATCCGCCTTTGCCATGATATTCTTTTCTCGATCACAAGGAATTACGCAAGTAATAATTCTTGCTATCCTCAGTATCTCTTCGCTCATGATCCTGCCCGTAGGGATGGCAATAGTGCAAAAGAGTTTTCCAAAAAACAGATCCCTTGCAAACGGATTGTACTTAGCCTTGCTTTTTGGGATCAATGCATTGGCAGGTGTCGTAACTGGAGCCATGTATGATCGGATCGGGGTCAGCAGACATTCTACTGGAGCGGAATTATCGCATTATCCGGGCTGCCGTTTGTTTTACTGCTGCCAAGAGAAAAGAAAGTAACTAACCCCACAAGATGAGGTTCCCTATGACTACACTTCTTTATCAAACAGACAGCTATTTGAAAGAATTTTCCGCGAAAGTAGTTGATCACAAACCAGAAGATTCTGCAATCATTCTTGATCAGACCGCTTTTTACCCCGGAGGGGGCGGGCAAGTATTTGATATAGGTTGCATTAAACACAACGATACCACCACATTCGTAAAACGAGCAAAATACAGCAATGATGGAATTCTGCACATCATTTCAGAGGAAGATCCGGTACCGGAAGTGGGTACCGAGGTGATCGGTATCCTGGATTGGGATCGGCGCTATAAGGTAATGCGCACGCATACCGCAATGCATATTTTATGTGGAACAATTTTTCGGGATTATGGCGCACTCGTTACTGGCGGGGATATGGACGCATTGAAAGGGCGTATGGATTTCGAATTTGAGAATCTCACTAAAGAACTTGTTTCTGTTATTGAAGAAGCGGTTAATAAAGAAG
>JAUSPC010000104.1 GCA_030655835.1 Pelolinea sp. | reverse complement strand
TTGAGCACGGTTAGATGCATCGGTTAAAGATTGCCTTGTAAACAACCTTAATAAAGGAGTTCATTTATACAAAAATACTTGACAGACGCTTTCTTAGATGCAACGCGGGTGCAACGCCAGTGGAAATAATGGACATAATGGTCGCTGTGGACAGTTATTTCCATTTTTCATGGACATAATGGACAAAATAACACTGTGTGGACACTATGGACAACTTGATATACTGACTTCGAATCAGTAGGTTGAGCGTTCGAATCGCTCCGGGGGCGCCTTTTTTGCCCCTTTTTCCCCGTTTTACCCCCATATGTGGGGGTATCTTCCTTTATTACCAGATTTGCTAATCCTCCCGGGTGCAACCGGGTGCAACCAGCTTTAAATGTGTTATCCCCATTAGCGGTTTTCCTCAACTTCAGAGCTTATTTCAACCATATCTATCGCGATCGGTGTGGTGATTTCTTCCATAACCTTTGCCGCTTTGTATTGCAATTCTGAAACACAGTGTGAGTAGATATTCAATGTGACGCTGGGTTTTGAATGCCCCATGATCTTGGAAACCACTACGATGGGTATTCCGCGATTGATCATCAATGACGCCGCTGTATGCCGTAAGTCATGAAATCGGATCTTGGGCAAATTGGATCGCTCAATTATTTTGTAGTAATCACGCATCAGGTTGCTTTGACTAAAGGGAGTCCCTTTGCTTGTCGCAAAGATCAAATCATTCTCCTGCCAGCTTTCAGGTTGAATGGTCTTCGATTCTTCTTGTTTTACCCTGTGTGCTCGAAGGTCTTCTAGAATGGTTTTTCCGATCATGATCTTTCGTATTCCCGCCCTTGTTTTTGGCTCTAAGAACACGATCCCCTTCCCATTCACCTGTTGGGCTTGACGCTGGATTTGAATTGTTCCCTTGATCCAATCTATATCTCCCCATTTCAATCCCAGTATTTCACTTTGCCGCATCCCAGTAGCTATCGCCAATTTATAAAGCAATCTAAACCTCGATGTTTTCGCTGAAATGAGAAAGCTGAAGACTTGTTCTTCATTGAAAATCTTCATTTCATGGTATTTTATGCGCGGTAAGATCGCACCGTGGCTGGGGTTTCTGGTAATCAGTCCTATCCGTAAAGCGTGTTCAAGTGCTGAATGAAGCACACTATGAATCAACCGTATAGTTCTGGTTCCCCTCTCATCATTCACTAATTTTGCATAGAATCTATTTATTCGGATCAGGTTCAACTGATGCAATTTAATATCCCCGAGGTTGGGAATGATGTCATTTTCAACAAGGGTTTTATACTGAAGAGCAGGGTTTGGTCTTAGGGAGGTCTTTTTCATTCGAATCCATTCAACCAAGTATTCTCCCAATGTATATTCAGATTTACTATATGTCATCCCCCCATCAACCAGATCCAGTGTCTTCCGTAACCAATCGTTGCATTCAGCTCGAATGTCTGCAGTATAGCTTAGGCGCTTTCCACCTATAGATACTTGTGCTCTCCAAGAACCATTACTGCGTTTGTGGATTGATCCTTCGTTATTTCCTCTTTTCGCCATTTCCATTACTCCTTTTTTCCTTTGAGTTTCAGGAAAGGCGACTCTTTTATTTTATGCTCTATCCATTTGTTAAAGTACCAATTCCCCCGCGTTACACCATCTGGGGTTTTTATACACCAATTAGAGCATACTGACAAGTATTTTTTCATAATTTAGAAAAGCGAGAGCTGAATATCCTTCTGATGTTGGCTTTTTTCAATAAACACTTCCAAATCTTTCGCTTTGATCCTCACTGTGGATTTAATTCTGACCACTGGAATTTCCCCGGATCGGATCAATTGATATACCAGTGATCGGCTGATATTGAGCATCTGAGCTGCATCTCGCGGTTTCAGCAGGGTATTCTGAAGATATTTGTTTTCCATATCTGATCCTCCATTTTTGTGATCCTTATCCAGAAACAAGAGGTATGGTCTCGCTGGAAGTGGGCTGCCTCCATACAGGGTCTAAAAAGAAGTTGCTGCGTGCCATTTGGTCAAAGGTTGTGAAATAAAACAAATGGGCATCTATACCTGCTCTGGACCGCGTCTGAATTAATAAATTTCGCATCCGGATTGAACCAGTTGTCACCACCAGCCATCTGCCAGAGTTGCTCTCAAATCGCTCCCGATATGGTTGGCTTTTGATATAAGCGCCGCCTGGTGCAGATTTTTCTATCCCAAAGCTGGGGTTGTCATGAGTAGCCATATCCACCTCTAAAAGAAACCTGGCTCTAAAGGGTTCTCCCTTCTCCTTTCTGCTTTGGTCAATGATAGAAAAATATCCATCCGGGATGACACCCTTGTGCTTGAGCACCCATTCTCCTTCCCGGGATTGCACTTTGTAATCCACATAATCGGTCTGGATGCGGAATACACTCTCGTTGATCCACTCTTCAAAAACAAGATGTGGTATTTTAAGCAAGCTGGTCTGCACCCAGAAGCGGATATCGGTCACAGACAGATCGTGCCTCAGGTTGCTCCAACGCGGTTCTCGCATCCAATAGAACCCTCTGCTCCGCAGCTGTCTTTCTAGATTTCGCAGTTGATTTTCATTGGCGTTCTTCGGTTCCTCGACCTGCAATCCAGAAATCCCCGCCAGGTACAAAGCACCTCTCCATCCCAACCATACAACCGGTTCCGGTATGGGATGGCTTTTTCTCTGCTCCAGGCTCGGCCACTGGATGTAGTCCTGCGATTTTAAAAAGGAAAGCCGTCTTGCCATCCCTCGCCAGCTTTTATCCTTCCAAAAGAGATATTTAATATGACGTCGTGCTACCACGCCATCATGGTTGTATATAGTTTTCAAGATCGCGCCATCCCGTTCCTGGAAGCGCAGTTTACCTTGTTGTTTTTTTTCTTTCAATTCTTTTTCATTCATCGTTTCACTCTATCAAATTCAATCCCAAATTGGAACGTCCTTTTTCCGTTCCAGCTTGGTTTGTATTCCAGACCCTCCAGATAATCCTGGCAATTGCACTATTCTTCGGGATGCTATTTCCTGTAAAATGTCCTCTATCTTTACACCATCCCGCTGCATCAGTTTTTGCCTGGCAAGAGGGACATAATAGGGGTGGGGATAAATACCCTCATCCAGTCTGGCGATAGACATCTCTCTTAACTTGGATTGGATATTTCCCTCCCCGGGCGCTGGGCGCACCAGAAAATGAAAGGCACGTTGATTGCGAAAAAAGTAACTTCGCATCAAAGTTTGCTCTTCAATCGTAAATTCATCGGTGGTGTAGTCAATTATTTGCGGAACACCATTTACTGACCCATAAGTGGGTATATATTTCTTGACCTTGTATGCTTCGTATTCGAAAAATAATTCTGATAAAAAATTTGCCGCCATGGGATCGGTGGTCACGCCCAGAATCTGGGTGCCCATGGTCATCAATGATAGAAAAATATTGTCGGTCAATTGGAACTTTTCCTGATGCGCGATGGTCAGCCATAAGCGATAGTTTCTGGCGAGCACATTGATCAATTCATCCAGTTCAGATCCAAACAGATCGCTGGCCAATGCCTGCACGGAGAATAAAGAGGTCAATTCATCAATAATTAATCCGATGGGCTGATGCCTTCCCGCACCGCGGTGCTTGACAAATTCAAGTAAATAATTAAACGCCCACACCATTTTAAAACGCCTGCGTTCCACGTCATGTTCCCCTCTAAAATCCAGCAGTACGGTTATTTTTTCACTCACCACCCGATTCCAGTCAATGCCCGCCTGGCTGGCTCCAAACATGGCCTTCATGCTTGAATCAAGTGCAAAAATCGAAATTTTATTAAAGAATGATTCTGACTTACGGCTTCGAATGCCTTCTTTTTCTTTCGTCAGGTTCAGCAAATAATTTACTGCAGGACATATATCGGGATACGTGTTAATCGCTTGTTTCATGCGCGCTTCCCAAAGAAGTGGATTAGAGATCAACTGCTCCGCTTCAGATATCTGGTACCCCATGGCCGCCAAGATCATGCCTGCATACGTGCCAATGCGCCACAGAGGGTTCCAGCCCTCAATGGATGCGGTTTGCAGATAAGGGTCAATTTTGCGCACCACATCCAAATAGCGCTGTGAGACCTCATACACGCTTTCATTCCCAAAGCGATAAAAAAGCGGGAAGGGGATCACCGATCCTCCCTTCCC
>JAUSPC010000076.1 GCA_030655835.1 Pelolinea sp. | reverse complement strand
AAAATATGCAACCAGGCCTGCTCGGACCGCTGATTCAGCGAAAGCGTCATTTCCCTTCCAGAATTCACGTGTCATATTTCTCTCCTATTTCTTTGTTGGTTTTTCACGATAAACAGTGATGGCAGCTTCTGGACAAACCAGGGCGCAGATACCGCAGCCGGTACAACCATCCTCAGTTAAATATGCTGGATGAAATCCGCGAGGAGTTATTATTTCGTCATTTAATGCGATGACATGCTGCGGACAGGCTTCAACACATAATTCGCATGCTTTACAAAGATCTTCATTGACAACTATTGTTCCTTTTATGGGCATATGGAATCTCCTGAAAGAAATAATCGGACAATTTAGGTGTTATTTTATCCCGATAATTCTACTACGAGGGAATTGTTTCAGGAAGTGTCAGTTATCATTAGTATAAATATACAATGTTCCCAATCAAACAACATAGGTAATATCTTTTCAAATACTTATTATGTACAATCCAATTTAGATATAATCGAGATATTCAGCAGTAGCAGAACAATTATGAAATCAAGCAAACAATTATTACTTGGATTTTGTGTATGGATGGTTTTATCTGTTATTGCATGTGGGGAAATACCAGTACCCGAAAAAAAAGATGATGTTCTTAATCTGGTTTCCCTGCAGCCTCTTGATGATAAAGATATCGAGATCACCCAAACGGTTGAAATGGATGACCAGATAGGTGATCGTGATGTACCTATCATTTCAGTCGAGAATGTTGACAAGTTGGTCTTGCAGGAAAGGATTTACCCGTATTTTCCTGAAATTGTCCAGATATCTACCGAGGGCAGCAGAGCCGCTGTGGGCAATTTGTCTGGGGTAAAAGTGGTTGACATAATTACTTCCGAAATCCTGATGCAGATAGACATTCCCATTCAAATGTGTAATTTCGGATTCAGAAACTTGTTTCAATTAAACCATGCTGGTTCATTTATAGCTATTGCCTTAAAAGACAGGATCGAGGTCCGACAGGTGGGCGGCGGTGTTATTTATGAGACACCTTATTTAAACAATCATGTATTGGATCCCCTAACGTGCGGAGCGGATATTCCACAATTGGCTATATCTCCTGATGGAAAGTTTTTGGCAGAAAATGGTTTACAAATTTCTTTAAATGAGATGGAGAGCTATTTCCGTGTCACTAATATCATTGAAAATATTGTGATTTATGAATGGGAAGGAAGCAGCGCATCACCTCACGGGCAACTTTACACATTTCCCGGGTTGGGCTTTTCCTCGGATGGGAATGTTTTACAAACTTTTGATCCAACAAGGTATAGGGCCTCAGGAAGCGAGTTTCTGTACCCTTTCCGATTCTGGTCCACATCAAACTGGGAGGAACTTGCTCCAAATTCAAAAGAAGTTATCAATGGGTTTTCCGAAGGTAATCTTTTGTTTGGTAGATCAGCAAATGATTCGATTGTTATTTTTGACAAAGTAACCGGGGTTGAGCTGAAGACGATCAATGCGGATGGGTGCATATTGGAGGATCCGTGTGATGTGAAATTTTCTCCCGATGGAAGCAAAATAGCTGTGCTATCGGGGCGACAAGATGAAATATATAAACGAGAATCAATTAGCACCATCTTGTCAATCTATGAAATATCGGATGGAAAATTGATTGATGACTATCCTGTTCAATCTCGTGATTTGGATGGTATATCAGTCAATAATGATGGAGACGTCCTGCGATATGAGGAAAACATATCCGATAACAGACCGAAGTGGTGGACTCAAACGGATTATTTTTCAGGCTTTCGTTTGATCGATGAGAAAACTATCGCATTTACCCCACAGATAGTTATCAAGGATGGACAACCGCAGGATCCATACACAAGCAGCTGTCAAATTCGGGAGGATGGATATTCCATTGAATGTAGTGTTTCATTAATGTTCCAGGATGGTTTTTCAATCGGTATTGAAAAAAAGAGTGAAGGAATATCAATTTTTGAAACCACCGATGGAGACCACAAATTGTTAGCAGAAGTAAGGATTCCGGAAGGAGAAGTTAGCGATATTTGGCAATTTCGATTGTTAAATTATTCCGGGTTGACTGGGATGGGATTGTTTTGTGTGAATCGTAATTCGCGAGAAGACTCATGTTTTATCATGGATCTTTTGAATAATAAGATCTTATATGATCGGATTGACCTGAGTGAATTTCAGTATTCAGAAGACAGCCGAATCACAGCGTTTATTGACCAAAATAAGAGATCATTATTTCTTTTCTTTGTTGACAACAATTCATTGAAACAGATGAGAACTTACCAGGCAATATCCCTGCCTGTTAAACCTGCTTTTCTTCAAAATGGAGAAGAATTGATCTATATTATTCAAGGTCTGGAAAATCAGAAAAATGTTTATATTGAAAGAATTAACGCTGTTGAGGGCAAGGTAATTAGAAGATATGATATTGATGAAATAAAGACGATCGAGATCTCTTCAATTGCGGTGAGCCCAAACGAAGAAATCTGGGCTGTTGCTGATAAAAACGGTAAAGTAATTTTTATAGATCCCATAAAACAGGCTGTCGTTTTCAGCTTCCAGGCAATGGAAGAAGGAATAGTTGACATGTTATTCAGCCAGGATGGAAAATCGATTTTAACAATAGGAAGGTCAAGTGTAATTACTGTTTGGGTTGTTGAGGAATAAAAAACCGCTGAATAATTTCAGCGGTTTTATTAAATGACCCTAATAACTATGCTAATTCGATAACAGCACCAGCTGCTTCGAGTTTTTCTTTGGCGTCTGTTGCAGCTTCCTTACCTACCTGAGTGAGAATCTTTGAGCCAACGGTTTCTGCCATATTTTTCGCGTCAACCAATCCGAGACTGGTCAATTGGCGAAGAACCTTAATTACGTCAATCTTTTTTGGGCCAGTTTCTTTGAGGACAACATCAAACTCGGTTTTTTCCTCTTCTGCTTCAGCAGCTGGTGCTGCACCGGCAGCCGCAACTGTTACAGGTGCTGCGGCGGAAACGCCCCATTCTTCTTCTAATGTTTTTACTAATTCTGATGCTTCTAAAACTGTTAATTTGCTGAGTTCTTCAGCTAATTTTTTCAAGTCTGCCATTTCTAAATATCTCCTAAATATTGAATAAATTATGAATTATCCAGCAACGGGCGCCGGGTTTTTCTCTGAATAAGCTTTGACCACAGCTGCAACCTGTCGAGCAGGTTCAGCGATAGTACGTACCAATTGTGATGCGGGAGTCTGGATAAGAGCAAGCAATTGTGCACGCATTTGCGGCATGGGTGGCAATTTGGCGAGGGCTTTGATCTGGTCTGTTACGATCGGCGCACCGTCCATGTAGCCGCCTTTAATCTCAAATATATCTGTAGAACTGGCTTTATCAATGATCTTAGCCATCGATGGAGCATCTTCAAATGCAAATGCTACGATCGAGGATTTATCAAAAACTCCGCTATTTTCTAAACCGATGTTTTCTAAAGCGATATTCATCAGTGTATTCTTAACTACATGTAGTTCACCGCCAACTTCTCGGGCTTCCGCGCGTAGATTTTGAATAGTTTTCACGGACATCTTGTGATAGGACATTACATAAGCTGCCTTACTATCTTTCAGCCATTTTTCATATCCAGCAACCAGGTCTTTCTTTTCTTGTTTTGTAAACGCCAATGGGTTCACCTCCTTTCAAAAATAAAATAGTCTTTGCCGGTTGGTGATCAAGCAAAGACTATCTGTTTACTTCGTAAAGTATTTCAATGGTCTCCACCTGAGCAGGGTATTAAGCCAATTGGGCACCGGCAGTCTTTGGTGAAAATTTCAAACAAATTATATCATGCTAATTTAGGATACTTCCATTGCTAAAGCCTGATAAGGATCTACTTTCACGCCTGGGCCCATGGTGGATGTGACTGTTACTCTTCTGACATATGAGCCTTTCGCGGCTGCGGGGCGTGCTTTCTTGATCGCATTCATCAATGTTGCCAAATTCTCAAATAATTTGTCGCTGGTGAATGAAACCTTGCCAAGTGGGACGTGGATGTTCGCGGTTTTATCCAAACGAAATTCTACACGGCCTGCTTTGGCATCTACAATCGCCCGCGGAAGGTCACCAGCAGGAACAACTGTACCTGCTTTTGGGTTAGGCATCAACCCCCGAGGTCCGAGTACGCGACCAAGTTTCCCTGCTTTACCCATCATTTCTGGTGTGGAGATCGCTACATCAAAGTCGGTGAAACCATTCTCAATCTTTTTCATCCATTCATCGTCGTCAGCAACAACATCAGCGCCAGCTTCTTTTGCAGCAGCAGCACCTTCTCCTTCGGCGAAGACCAATACGCGCACAGTCTTGCCCAATCCATGAGGAAGGTTAACTACGTCTCTTAGCAGCTGATCTGCCTGCCGAGGGTCAAGACCCATGCGCAGGTGAACTTCAACTGTCGCATCAAAATTAGTGAAAGATGTTTCTTTTACCAAATCAAGCGCTTCTTTTGGGGTATACAACACATCCTGATCAATTTTTGCTTTTGCTTCTAAATATTTTTTCCCGTGTTTACTCATTTTTTCTCCTTTGTGGTAGTGGCGGATCTATAGATCCTCCCACGAAGCGACTATTTTTCAATTGTTATGCCCATATTGCGGGCGGTTCCTTCAATTTGGCGCATTGCGCCTTCGATATCAATTGCATTCATATCTTTCATTTTGATTTCAGCAATTTCGCGAAGTTGATTTCGAGTGACAGCTCCGACCTTATTGCGGTTGGGAACGTCTGATCCCTTTTCAACTCCAGCGGCTTTTTTCAACAGCTCAGAGGTGGGTGGGGATTTTAGTTCGAAAGTAAATGAACCATCGTGAAAAACGGTGATCTCTGCGGGAATAATGTCGCCAATTTTGCTTTGTGTGCGCGCATTATATTCTTTGCAGAATTGCATAATGTTGATCCCATGCCCTGCCAATGCAGGTCCGATGGGGGGTGCCGGGTTTGCTTTACCGGCTGGAACGTTTAGTTTTACTATTGCTTTTACTTTCTTTGCCATTTTATTTACTCCTTAAGTGGTTTTAGCGGGTGAATTGGGTCACCCTCCCACAATCCTCCATTTCTGAAGGTTGTTTACGATTTTTCAACCTGCAGAAAATCAAGTTCTACAGGCGTTTCACGACCGAAGAAGTTTACCATAACGGTAACTTTTGCGTGGTCCATATCGATATCTGATACAGTACCCCGGAAATCATTGAATGGTCCATCAATGATATGCACGCGTTCACCAGCCTTGAAGGATACTTTGACGTGAGGGGCTTCAGCCTCCATACGTTTTAGAATTTGAGCAACTTCTTCAGTTCGAAGAGGAGTGGGGTCGTTTCCCATACCAACAAATCCGGTAACACCGGGAGTGTTCCTGACTACGTACCAAGATTCTTCTGTGAGGATTAAATTTACCAATACGTAACCAGGGAAAACATGCCGTTCAATTGAGCGGCGCTTTCCTTCTTTCACTTCGATCTCTTCCTGGGTAGGTATGACCACATCAAAGATCATATCTTTCATACCCATGGTTTCGATACGCTGCTCAAGATTATGACGGACTTTGTTTTCATACCCAGAATAACAGTGAATAACAAACCATGCGCGACCGTCATCTTCATCAGCAGGTTTCTTGTGAGCTGGTGCAGGAACCTCTTCCACTTCATCAGCAGGTTTCTTGTGAGCTGGCGCAGGAATCTCTTCCTCAGAAGAAGAACTCTTGGGACCTGCGATTATCTCTTGCCCAACGGATTCTATTTCCGGTTCAAGAGTATCTGAAAACTCCTCGTCCGATTGATTTTCTTCTAATTCGTTAAATTCTTCTTCGTTAACCATTTTCTACCTTTAACAGATGATAACCATCCGTAATAATACGTTTAGGATAAGATCCAGGAGATCAAACGAGTGAACGCGAAATCCAGAATGCCTAAGATCGCACTCATTCCGATCATCACAACAATTACAACTTTTGTGAGCTGCCAGGCCTCCATGGGGGTTGGCCAGGTTACCTTGCGTAATTCCCCAAGGGTCTCACGCCACCATCGGGTGATCGCGTTTGGTCTTTTCCCAGTACTTTTCTTTTTATTATCAGCCATTTTTTCTCCCAATTATGTTTAAAACGACGCCGGTTCTGTGGCGTCGCTACTTTTTTATCAAGCAGGCCAGGTAGGAATCGAACCCACAGCCTCCTGTTTTGGAGACAGGCGCTCTGCCAATTGAGCTACTGGCCTATTTTGCTGTGCGGATGGGATATAAAAACAAGAACTCATCCGCACTTTTGTCTCCTAAATTACTTTGTTTCCCTATGCAGAGTGTGTTTTTTGCAGCGGGAGCAGTATTTATTAATCTCAATACGGTTAGGATCATTTCGCCGATTTTTCTCACTAGTGTAATTGCGCTCTTTGCAATCTTCACAGGCTAATGTGATTACCGGACGTACACCTTTTTTTGATGCCATTCTTACCTTACCTTTGTACCGTTGTTACCGGTCCTTTATTCAATAATCTCAGTGATTCTACCGGCACCAACAGTCAGCCCGCCTTCGCGAATAGCGAAATCAGAGCCTTGTTCAAGGGCAACGGGGATGATCAGTTCAACAAACATGTTGACATTGTCGCCCGGCATAACCATTTCAACGTTCTCAGGCAGTTCGATCGAACCAGTCACATCCATTGTGCGGATGTAGAATTGCGGTCGATAGCCAGTAAAGAACGGTTTGTGGCGTCCACCTTCATCACGTTTCAAT
>JAUSPC010000073.1 GCA_030655835.1 Pelolinea sp. | reverse complement strand
TGAAAATAATAAAATAAAAATATTACGTTTTGTGTATATAAGAATTGCTTTTCTTTCGTTAATGGTTGGACTAATAGCGGTCGTGTTCGGGTTATTTCTTGATTATTTTTGCGGACAGTATCCAATCTATACGATTACCGTCATCACCTTATCTTTGATTATTCTATTAATTATTGACATAACCATCATTAAAAATGCGATCAAGAGAATATCATCATCCATAGAAGAGCAACAACTGAATTAGACAAAGTGGAGCAATAAAAACCATGTTTTTATCAGAATTATTATCACGTTCTAAGCAATTTAAAGAAGAAACAATCTCTAATATCCAGAAAATTGAAATAACTGGAATCTCACATGATTCTCGGGAACTTCTTCCGGGTAATTTGTTCGTTGCTTTGACCGGCGATAGTTTTGATGGGTACAGGTATATCCAGGATGCGATCGATAATGGCGCCGTAGCGGTTGTGGGGGAACGCAAATTGAATATTCAGGGCGTCCCTTACTTTAAAGTAAATCATTCACGATTATCTTTAGCATATCTATCAGCTGCATATAACGATTTTCCAAGTACAAAATTAACAGTTATTGGAGTCACAGGAACAGACGGAAAAACAACAACGGTTAATCTTATTCATAATATTCTTATTTCGTGTGGGGTTAGGGCGGGAATGATCTCAACAGTTAATGCGATAATCGGCAATGAACAAATAGATACTGGTTTTCATGTCACGACACCCGAGTCCCCAAAAATTCAGGGATTGCTAAAGAAGATGGTTGACCGCGGATTGACCCATGTGGTTATAGAAGCAACTTCTCATGGGTTGGAACAGTTCCGTGTTGCTGCCTGCAATTTTGATATAAGTGTTGTCACTAATATCACTCACGAACACCTCGATTATCACGGCGATTACAACAAATACGTGGATGCAAAAGCAGCTTTGCTGATAGGTTTAGTAGAAACAAACGAGAAAGTTCAGGGAAATTATCGAATTGCTATCCTGAATCGAGATGACCAATCTTATGATCAATTAATTGAAAAATTAAGTGAAGAAAAATACAGGAATATAGAGATCATTTCTTATGGCATGAATAGATCCTCTGATGTCATTGGGAAAAATATTCATAATATTAAGAATGGGCTTGAATTCACAATTGAATTAGATGGAAAAGAATATGAAATTCTTACTTCCTTAATTGGTGAATATAACGCGCAAAATATTCTGGCGGCAGTAACAGCCACAACCAAAGGTTTGGGAATGAAAATGAAATGCGTGAAAAATGGGATTGCGAAATTATCCGGAGTTCCCGGACGTATGGAAAGCATTGATCTCGGACAGAAATTCTCCGCCATAGTAGATTTTGCGCATACTCCGAACGCACTCAAGGTGGCGCTTGAAACAAGCAGAAATAGAACTGATAAACGCATCATCGCTGTTTTTGGATCTGCTGGATTAAGGGACCGAGAAAAACGACGTATGATGGCAGCTACTTCCATTGAACTATCAGATATTTCGATCCTGACAGCAGAAGACCCTCGTACTGAAAACCTCGATGAGATCTTATCTGAAATGGCTGATGAGGCGCGGCAACATGGAGGTATTGAAAATAGCACTTTTTATCGAATATCAGACCGGGGGAGTGCGATCAGAAAAGCTGTTGAGCTGGCTAAGGAAGATGATCTGGTGATTATTTGTGGGAAAGGGCATGAACAATCGATGTGTTTTGGCGAGACGGAATATCCCTGGGATGATCGTATAGCACTTCGGTCTGCATTGTCATCCTTGTTGAAAATAGCTGGTCCTGAAATGCCTTACTTACCAACACAAGAATAATAGAAAAACCCCGGTATATTTATTGCCGGGGTTTTCTTAATTGTTCGTTTTGGGTAATTATTTATTTTTTGCTGTATCGGCTATTACTGCTGTTCCCTCTGCCTCTGCTGTCCCTATGGCTTGATGAGCGTTTCTTTTGATTGGCAGAATCTTTCTCTCGAGCTTCTTCTGGTGTCCAACCTTCTAAAACAGCCTGTCTTGAAAGTCTGATTTTCCCTGCAGGGTCAATTGCGGTAACCATTACCGTGAGTTCATCACCCACATTGGCGACATCTTCCACTTTCTCAATTCTTTCACTATCTAATTGGGAAATGTGAACCATACCATCAGTTCCAGGGATGATCTCCACAAACGCACCAAAATTGGTCGTCCTGACTACGTTGCCAGTATAAATCCTGCCAACGACCGCGCTTTCTGTAAGCTGCTCGATAAGTTCACGTGCTCTGAGTTCATCCGCTTTGACTGCAGCGGCAATAAATATAGTGCCGTCTTCGGCGACATCCAGTTGTGTATTTGTTTGTTCCTGAATACTGCGGATCATTTTTCCACCTGGACCAATGATCGCTCCAATTTTATCGACTGGAATTTGAATGGTTGTAATTCGAGGAACAAATTCCTTTAATTCAGTGCGAGGTTTCTCAATCACTTCAGCCATTTTACCGAGGATGAATAAGCGCGCTACTTTTGCCTGAGCAAGGGCTTCGGACATGATCTGGGGAGTGATACCCTTGATCTTAATATCCATTTGCAGAGCGGTAATACCAGAAGCAGTTCCTGCAACTTTGAAGTCCATATCTCCAAGATGATCCTCGAGACCTTGAATATCTGTAAGGACTTTGTATTTATCATCTTCTTTTATCAAACCCATTGCGATTCCTGCAACTGGCGCTTTGATTGGGACGCCTGTATCCATCAACGCCAAGGTTGAGCCGCATACAGATGCCATGGAGGTTGATCCATTAGATGAGAGCACTTCTGATACTAAACGTATAGTATAAGGAAATATTTTTTCATCGGGTAAAACTGGTACCAACGCTCGTTCGGCTAAGGCACCATGACCTATCTCACGTCTTGAACGCCATGGTCGGCCTGTTTCTCCGACTGAGAATTTAGGAAACACATAGTGGTGCATGTAACGCTTGGAAGTTTCTGGAGATAAATTGTCCAATTCCTGAGCCTCTTTTGGGGTTCCCAGGGTAGCCATTGTGAGCACCTGTGTTTCGCCTCTTGTAAATAATCCGGCACCATGTGCTCGTGGGCTTGTACCCACTTCGCACCAGATATTTCTTACGTCAGAGGTGCCACGTCCATCTGGGCGTTTGCCTTCGTTCAAGATTCTGGCACGCACAACACTTTTATACGCTTTTTCAAAAGCTTCGCTAGTCTGGAAGACCAATTCCTCATTTTCTCCCTCAGCATCTAAAAGGATTTGCGCTTTTAGTTCATGAATTCCTTTGTCCAACTCGGCTTTTGTATGGGGAGATTCAAGCAAGGAGGTAATTTCTAAATTTGTTTTTTCAAAAATTGTTTTTGCCAGGTCATCGTCAATGGATTTCAATTCAACTTGACGTTTTTCTTTACCTACTTCAGCAGCCATTTTTTCTTGTATATCAATTAATGGTTGAATGGCTTCATGAGCATGTGTAATAGCTGCAACCATTACATCTTCAGAAACTTCTTCGGAATCGGATTCAACCATGAGAATTGCTTCACGAGTTGCTGCAACACGCAGGTCCAAATTTGAATATTCCATCTCTTCGTATGTTGGATTGATGATAAATTCACCATCAATTCTCCCAACCCGAACTGCACCTATGGGGCCATTCCATGGGATATCTGAGATGATAGTTGCCGCAGAAGCAGCATTTATCGCGATAATATCAAGGGGATGAACAAGGTCTGCGGATAATGTATACAGAATCACCTGCACTTCATTCCTCATATTATCATCGAATAGAGGGCGCATGGGGCGATCAATTAATCGTGCGACCAATACCGCATCGTCTCCAGGGCGGCCTTCTCTGCGGAAGAACGAACCTGGGATCTTTCCTCCAGCGTACATTTTTTCTTCATATTCAACGCTGAGGGGGAAAAAGTCAATCCCATCCCTAGTTGAATCTGACATTGTGACAGCGGCAAAAATAACTGAATCGCCTACGCGAGCAGTTACCGCACCACCTGCTTGACCAGCAAGTTTGCCGGTTTCAAAAATTATTTCGTGGTTTCCCACGACTGTGGTAAATTGCTTTCCTTGTGGTTGCATTTTCTCTCTTTTCTTCCCCTTTTCGTTAGGGACTGAGAGCAAATGAGGACTGTTTTCCTTATCTATTCTCAATTCCCAACTCAGGGGAATTTGGTTAATATTTTAGAAATTAAACAAGATGATGGATTTTTTTCAATCCATCTACTTGTCTAAGGTTCTGCTTACTTAGTTCGCAATTTCAGTTTCTTGGTAATTGCCTGATAGCTTGCAAGGTTTTTCGTTCGAAGATAAGCCAAGAATCTTCTGCGCCGGCCTACCATCTTGAGTAATCCTCGCCTAGAGGATTCATCATGCTTGTGGATCTTGAGATGTTCAGTTAATTGTAAGATCCTGGTGGTCAGCATCGCGATTTGCACTTCTGATGAGCCTGTATCGGTTGGATGTACCCCGTACTCACTGAAAATCTTTTCTTTTTCTTCGTTTGTTAATCCCATGACACTGCTTTCTCCTTTTTATTATTTAGCAAGTCTCCTCACCCAGAGCGTTAGCCTCAGGAGGGACTAGTCAACTAAGAATTATACCAGAGATGACCTATCTATAAAATCGTTAATTTTCTCTTTATTTCAGAAGAGAAATAAGGATCAAATAAAGGTAAACACTTACGAATAAATGAAGATAATTCTGGTTTTGGATAAATGGCAGATAAATGGATGAGGAATGCGGCTGTCTCAGGTTGTGAGGCTATTATTAATGATCCAACCAAATTAAGCAAATCGTTATTGATCGCGATATGAGGATGGCTAAGTAGAGGTTCTACAAGACGGAAAATCGCCGGTAAATTCTTGTTGGAATCTAATCTGATGTGATTTGTAAGCGCAACTAAACCTATTTTTTGAATCCGTTCAATGTTTGAACCCAACCATGTTTCAATTAGACGCAACCACTGAGGGTCTCGTGATATATCCGTTATCTTATTTGTATTTTCGAAAATGCCCATAATAATGGGTTGTTCAATATCCGCATCTACCCATTCTTCAATTTTATTAAAATAGTAGTTATTTTCTTGTTTAGGAAGATTGGATATAAGAAAGATAGCTATCTTTTTTGTTTCAAAATAATCGAGACCCCAGAGATTTTTGGCAATAATTTTTGTTTGATCTGGAAATATTTGGGCAAGGTGTTTTAATGAAATTTCTAATTGATTAATTACCACCTGCGGAATATTCATTCTCGGGATGATCGAATATGGAGAAATTTGAGAGGATGATTGATCTATTTCTCCAGCGTAAGATTTCAATAAAGCAATCAAAGAATTAATGAATAGGTCACTGTTCTCGTATTGCGATGTAATGGCATTGATCTGCGGTCTCAGCCGCTCAAGTTGCACTGACGGCATTATATTAAAGACTTCTAGTAGGCTCTTGCAAAGTATGCTTTCTCTTTGGCTGAGTTACCGCAATAAATGCATTTTCCATTGGTTTCTCCCTGATCTAAAGGAATGCACCGAATAGTGGCTTTGGTATCTTCCTTAATTTTTGCTTCACAGTTTGCATCACCGCACCAATAAGAAAATGCCCAGCCAGAATTTATTAGACCCTTGAGCTCAGCATAATCTTTTGGGTCATGGGTATTGTCAATACGGAATTTAGTTGCCTTGGCCAAAAGGTTGTCATGAATCTCATCTAATATCTTGGGAATTCGATTTTCCAAACTGTCAATTGAAATTGATGATTTTCCTTCACGGCCGGGTATATCTCTGCGAGAGATCATAACCGCATTCTTCTCTACGTCTTTTGGGCCAATCTCAATTCTAAGTGGAACTCCACGAAGTTCCCAATCATTGAATTTGAACCCAGGTGTCATTTCAGTTCGGTCATCAATCTTGATCCTTATCCCGGATAGCAATTGTTCCACTTTCTTCGTGGTTTCCATCACTGCAGATTGTTCTTCATCGGTTCTAAAGATCGGAACAATAACCACCTGAATAGGAGCCAACCGGGGGGGAAGGACTAAACCTTGATCATCGCCGTGTGTCATAATGACAGCACCTATAAACCGTGTGGATAATCCCCAAGAGGTAGTCCAACAGTATAGAAGTTCGTTGTTTTGATCAAGATATTGGATATCAAAAGCTTTAGCAAAATTTTGACCGAGATTATGGGTTGTGCCAGATTGGAGTGCCTTGGTATCTCCCATCATGGCTTCGATCGTGTAGGATTGAACTGCGCCGGCAAATTTTTCGCTTTGGCTTTTCAAGCCTGGAATAACCGGGACTGCGGCTACGTTAACGGCAAAATCAGTATATACATCAAGCATTTTTAGGGTCTCTATCTGACCTTCTTCAGCAGTCGCATGTGCGGTATGTCCTTCCTGCCAATAGAATTCAAGTGTACGCAGAAATAATCGTGTACGCATTTCCCAACGAACAACGTTTGCCCATTGATTAATTAATACTGGCAGATCACGGTAAGATTTGATCCATTTAGCGTACATATGCCCGATAATGGTTTCAGAGGTTGGCCGAACTACAAGGGGCTCTTCAAGTACTTCTCCACCGCCAATGGTCACAACGGCGAGTTCTGGAGAAAATCCTTCTATATGTTCTTTCTCCTTTTCTAAAAAAGACATGGGGATAAACAAAGGAAAAGCAGCATTGACATGCCCTGTGTCTTTGAAGCGTTTATCGAGTGCAGATTGAATGTTTTCCCAAATTGCCCAGCCATAAGGCCGGACAACCATACATCCGCGAACCGGTGCGTAATCAGCCAATTCAGCACGCTGAATGACCTGGTTGTACCAATCCGAGAAGTTTTCTTCTTGTGATGTTAATTTATTTTTATTCATAATGCCTTTGTTTTTACAAATTATTTTTTATGCTAAGAATCTAACTTTTTGAAATTTTATTTTTGTAAATATTTTTTATCTATTATATCTAACGCAAACGCTGCAGATCTTTGTTGAGAAAGGTGCCAACCATCTTCGGAGGTCATCTTTTTCAAGTGATCGCTAACAAACTTGATCTCTAAAGAGTCAAGGATGTTTAAAAGATTGTTGATTATTTCATTGTCTTCGGAGAGCAGGGCGCCCCAAAGATCTTCCTGATTTGAAAAAAGAATTGAATTATTCATTAGGAAAAAATATTAATTAAAAAGAGCTGGCACAACAAGCCAACTCTTTTTTTCTATATTAGTCTTCTTTACTGGCAAGTTCCTTATCCCTGGCATCAATAATACTCTGCGTAACATGAGCTGGAACTACTTCATAATGTGATTCTTCCATTTCAAACACCCCGCGACCTCCTGTAATTGAACGTAAATCAGTTGTATAGCGGAGCATCTCAGCTAAAGGAACATTGGCTGTGACTGTGGAATGCCCTTTTTCAGTATCCATTCCTTGAACGCGTGCACGGCGTGTGTTCATATCTCCCAGGATATCCCCCATGTTCTCTTCTGGAACAATTATCTTTACTTTCATGATCGGTTCAAGGAGGACCGGAGAGGCTTCTTTCAGTGCTTTCTTGAACGCTTCTCGACCGGCCATTTCAAACGCAATGGGTTTTGAATCTACCGGATGTTCTTTGCCATCAAAAACTTCAACTGTGATACCGGTTACAGTGTACCCGGCGATAACGCCTTCTTTCATTACGTTCTTAATGCCTTTTTCGATCGCGGGCATATAGCTAGATGAAATAGATCCACCAAATATGGCATTCTTGAATTCAAAATCACCGTCTTTTAAGGGAGCGAGCCGAAGCGAAACTTCGCCAAATTGACCAGAACCACCAGACTGTTTCTTGTGTCGGTGCATCGCTTCCGCATTTTTTGTTATTGTTTCACGATACGGAACACGCGGAAGCGCAGTGAGTAATCCTACCTGAAGTTTAGACTCTGCTCGTCTGATGGCAACATCAATATGCTGTCCGCCCATACCCTGTAAAATTGTTTGGCGGGTAGCATGTTCCTGATGCCAGGAGAGGGTCATATCTTCTTCGCATAATCTAGTAAGTGTTGGAGAGATCTTTGTGGAATCCGCCTGTGTTTTTGGTTCGATCGAAACCTGATAGAGTGATTTTGGATATTCTGGTATTGGAAGTTCCAACGGATGGGTTTTGTCAGATAATGTATTTCCAGTTGCTGTACCAGACAATTTTGGTACGACGCCAATATCACCACTATGTAAAGTGGTTATGGGAGTTGTATCTTTTCCACTTGGAACAAAAATTCCACCAAGTCGTTCTTCAATCTCCTTTGATTGGTTCCAGAGGCGCATATCGGCGTTTAGAACACCTGAATATATTTTAAAATAAGTTTGTTTTCCGACAAATGGATCAGCAGTTGTTTTCCATACATATAGAGCGAGAGGACCGCTGTCATCAGCTTTAAGAATTTCTTCGCCGGAGCTACCTTTCGCCGCAACCGGATTGGCATTCTCGGGTGAGGGTAATAGGTTATTAACCGCATCAAGTAACGGAGCGACACCTATCTCAGCACCGCCAGCAGCAACGAAAACTGGAACAAAACTGCCATCATGTATTACGCTGGAAAGACCTTTAATAATATCTTCAGTGCTCAGCTCACCGCCTTCAAGATATTTTTCCAGGAGCGCATCATCACCCTCTGCAGCAGCTTCAACCAATTCTGTGTAAGCTGTTTCAGCAGCTTCCTTGAATTCTGCAGGAATTTCTTCCGGTGTATTTCCAATCCCCGCATACGCTTTCATTGTGATTAGGTCAATGATCCCTTTGAAATCGGTTTTTTCACCCCAAGGAATTTGAAGCGGGATTAGGCGTGTTTCTGAATAATTCTGTACTGAAGATAATGCTTTTTGATAGTCCGCATTTTCCCGATCCATCTTATTGATCAAGAGAAAGCGTGGTAGTTTGAATTTGTCACAATAATTCCAGGCAATCTCTGTGCCAACTTCAAAACCTGAGACTGCATCGACTACAACGATTGCTGAATCAGCAACACTTACGGCAGAGATCAATTCACCGACAAAATCGGTGTAACCAGGTGTATCAAGGAAATTGATCTTGACATCTTTGTACTCAATCGGAACAACAGCTGAATATAATGAAATTTCTCTTCGAATCTCTTCTTCATTAAAATCAGAGACAGTATTTCCCTCTGAAATTTTTCCCATCCGTGTGGTCGCGCCAGTGAAGTGAAGAAACGCTTCGGTGAGGATAGTTTTTCCTGAGCTTGAATGTGCTACTAAAGTAACGTTTCTTATATTCTTCGAACCATATTCTTTCATAAAAAAAATTCCTTCCTTGGATGATATTTCAACTTGTCAATTTTACTATATAGTGGTCAGAAATACTGTAGTCAGGCAGAATATTAATCAGCAAAATTGTAAGAATTGGAGAAAAATAGAATGAAAAAATGTATTTAATGGATCAAGTTCAACCTAAGACATTTGGGAAATCCACCATACCGGGATACCTGCTTCCTAATTAATTCAATTCATAGAGAAAAACCAGTCTGGCTCTGCTTTGGATCTGGGTTTCGAGACAGGGAAGAGTTAATTGGCCTTGTTGAATGCTGGTTGGAAATCAGATGGAATTGAGTTTGCTATTTTTGTTGTTCAAAATATTTTAAAAGAGACGAGTGACTTTAAAAGCGACAGACGAGTATTCGCGAGAAACATTGTAGATTTGGAATTTTTAGATAAGGAATATAACCCAATTCTCGGAATAGGTTGTTTTCACGGCTTGCCAGATGATGAAAAGAATCAATCCAAGTAAACAATAAAAGATTGCTAAAGAAAAATAGCAATTTGCATATGTATGCTTTTATAAAGCAATAGGAAAATGAAATAGGAATCGATCAAGACGAGATCAATAAATTTCTAGAATTCTTGACGCTTATTTTACGTAAAGGTGGATGAGAAAATAAAAAGCACCCTTCGACTTGGCTTGAATTTAACAATTTTGGAAAAGCATGGATTATTAATTATGAGATCTTCGAAAGAATATTTTCTAATAACTGGTTTTCCTCCTCCTTATTAGTGACGGATCCATTAATCCAGGCAATTCTAATCTTTTGCAAGATACTCCGGTAAATTGGACCAGGGGGTATTCCAAAATTTTTTAGGTTATCACCATTTATGTTTGGTTGGATCAGCCGCCATTGGTTGACGAAATTTTCAATTCTTTCCCTGAATTGACGATCATCTTCCGATAACCAATTGGAAAAAACAGAAAGGGGCGGATATTTTTCAAGAGCTTCTGTGAATTCGCCGGGTGATAAGGACATAAGCGCGCCCTTATTCCTCCAAATTTCCTGTGCCGAAAACAATTTGTTCAGCAGATCGTTTTTTAGCCGCAATCTATTAAAGATCTTGTTTATATCGGAATCAGGAAGCATCATTAACCAAATGATGTAAGCTGCTTGAATGATGAATTTGCCTCGATCGAAAGAAATGAAATTAGTCCAATTATTGGAGGGTTTATATGAGATCAATTTTTCTAATCTGCTATTGATTTCATCATTCCATGGAATTGATGGATGGATGTTTGTGAAAAGTCTGATTTCATTAATGCGTGCAAGCATAACAACTGCTTTTTCTTCAACTAGAATCTGATCTAATTCGTGGCGGATACGGTCTCCTGATACGTCATTTAAAAGTAGAGCAGCTTCTCGCATCAGTTGAAGTGTACGAGGTTCTATATCAAATCCGAAACGCTGTTCAAACCGAATTGCGCGCAGCATTCGGGTTGGGTCATCTACAAATGATAGCGAATGTAAAACTCTAACCTTTTTCTTTTCCAAATCACTTAAACCACCCCAGTGATCATATACATTGCCAAAGTGATTTCCGTCTAATCGCACTGCCATTGTGTTAATCGTGAAATCCCTGCGATGAAGATCGAGTTTTATGCTGCCTTTTGTTATAGTGGGCAGCGCTGTTGGTTTTTCATAAAATTCTGTTCTGGCACTGATGAGATCAATGGAGTTTGGGAGATCGGATAATTGGTCTGGTGCAATTGGGATATCTGATGAGGCAACTGCTCCTTTGATTCCTAAAGGCCACCATTTTGCCGTGCCAAATTTTTTATGGCTGGTTACTTTGCCCCCATAGGTCTTTTTTAAAAATGAAGCCAATTCAAGTGCATCTCCTTCAACTACTAAATCTATATCAGGTGATGGACGGTTAAGAATAAGGTCACGAACAAATCCTCCAACCAGAAAGATAGGCGCGTGTAAATTGCTTGCAGCACTGCTAATTAGCTTTAATAACGAGAATTGGCCTGGTGCAATCTGGTTTTCCATTTGAGAGAATATATTCATGGATTGGGTTGTCCCAATATTTGATCCTGCAAGAGTTTTTAATAAATCGGTTCGAGTTGCAATACCAATGATCTCTTGGCTTACCGGATCGATCACTGGTATCTGCCCCCACCCGGTTTTTGCCATCAATTGTTGAAGATGATTCAAGGAGTCTGAGGGAAATACATGGATATTTCCCGCTTCCATCAAACTGGCAGCTGTTTTTTTTAGGTTATGAGCGTGCGCTTTATCAACTGCGCGACGATTGAGAAGCCCCATAATCTCATTCCCTTCGATGACCGGATACCCTTCATATCCAAAGCGGTGCATAAGTGTAAGTGCTTCATCAATCGTTGTCTTTGGTGTGATGGTCAACGGTTTCTTAGACATGATCTGTTCAACTGTTATTGCTGGTTCAACAAGGTCTGGTAATTTATCAATAAACTCATTCACAACGTCATTTAGCTGAGAAGGATCATTTTTTTTATGTTTGATCAAAGCAGCCGAGGCTCTTTTATGGCCCCCACCGCCGAATACTTCTGCAATTTTTGATGTATCGACCTGTTCGGTTGTTGAGCGAGCCACGAGGCGGATCCCTTCCCTTATAGAAACAAAAATGAAAAGTGCGTCTGGATCTAACAAATCACGGATCTTATGGGCAATACTTGATACCTCATCACCGAGATCTTGCGCTTCTGCGGACGAGATAAAAATATTCTCACCTGCAATGGATACTGTTTGAGAGTTCTCTAATAATTTTTCAAATAAAATTTGCTGTTCACCGGTAAGTGGTGGATTTAAGAAATCGGCTGCGATATTTAAACTGGCTCCACGTGACAACAAAAAGGCAACAGCAGACGCATCCCTGGCGGAAGTGTTCGCATAGGTAAGAGATCCGGTATCCTCATAAATGCCCAGTAATAGTAAAGTGGTTTCGATCAAACTCAATGAGTAATTATTTTTTTCCATCAGTTGTTCAACAAAATAGGTTGTACAAGAACTGGTATCTAAATTGGTGAACTCCCAGTGGGGTGGAATGTCCTGTTTCTTTTTATGGTGATCAATAACGAATATCTTTGAATTCTTGCTTAGCCCTTTTAGTGTCACTAAGGATTGAGTGTCAACTAATGTGACTGTTGTAATGGGTTCATTTGGAAGGTCTGATGCCTGGATCAGCGGAAGATCAGCTGCATACAATCGTAAGAAATCACGCACATTTCGGTTTAGGATATTAGGTAAAACAGGGATGGCGCTCTCTTGTAAAATGAAAGCACCGAGTTGTGACGCAATTGCATCAAAGTCTGCCTGTTCGTGAGTTAGAATAACTTGCATAGTATTATTCTACCTGAATTAGGTTGTTGAAAAGCATAAGAATAGGTTGACTATAATCAAAAGGAGATCAAATGACTAATTCATTATCCAAGCAAGAAGAAATTCGTTATGCGAGGCACCTGAATATCCCTAATTTTGGTAAACAAGGGCAGTTGAAATTAAAAAACGCTTCTGTTTTGATCGTTGGCTGTGGGGGATTGGGATCTGCGTCTGCAATTTATTTGACGGCTGCTGGAGTTGGCCATATTGGGTTGGTTGATTCGGATATAGTTGAACTAAGTAACCTGCAGCGCCAGATTATGCACGGAATGTCAACGATGGCACAACCAAAAGTTATTTCTGCCAGGAAAAGGTTAAATGATATTAATCCAAATGTTCAGGTTGACATTTTCAATGAACGCCTCAAAGCGGAAAACTCGAGCGCGATCATTGGCGATTTCCAGATCGTGGTAGATGCGACGGATAATTTTGAGACACGCTACCTGATCAATTCGGTCTGTGTTGAAAAAAAGATCCCATTTATATATGGTGCAATCTTCCAATTCTCCGGGCAGATGAGTGTTTTTGACTCAGAAAACGGACCTTGTTTTCAGTGTGTTTTTAGCCAGATACCAACTGAAGAAATTTCAAATGCAAATAAAGGAATTGGTGTCATTGGAGCACTTCCCGGTGTGATAGGTGCCCTTCAGGCAGTTGCCACTATTAAGTTGATCGCTGGAGTAGGAGAAAGTAAAATTGACCGGTTGTTGTTATTTGACGGACTGGAAATGATCTTTAGAGAGATCAGCACGAAGAAAAACTTATCCTGTCCGATATGTTCAAACTAAGGAATTATTAAGTGTTAAATAAATCATACGTAGGTAAGAAAATGCTTGTTGTGGTGGCGCACCCCGATGATGAGACATTTGGGATGGGCGGTACCCTGGCTTTGTATTCCCGTTTAGGTGTTGAGATCCACTTGATATGTGCCACGCGCGGCGAAGTGGGAGAGATTGATCCGGAAAAGATGGAAGGATTCAACTCCATCGGTGAACTTAGAGAACATGAATTGAGGTGTGCCGCGGATATTTTGAAATTGAGAAAAGTACATTTCCTTAATTATCGGGATTCTGGAATGGCAGGCAGTGAGGAAAATAAGCATCCAAATGCTTTTATTAATGCCCCTATAGGTGACGTTGCTAAACAAATTGTGATTCATATCCGAGAAATCAAGCCTGAAGTAGTTCTGACATTTGATTCAATTGGGGGTTATATGCACCCTGACCATATTGCAGCACATAAAGCAACCGTTGTGGCATTTGAATTGGCAGGAGATATCTCTTATAAAACCAAAAAGCTGGATCCATTTAAACCCAGCAAACTTTACTTTCATACCTTTCCACGTCGTTTCTTAAAACTGATCGTGGGCTTTATGCCATTGTTTGGTAAGAATCCAAAGCAATTTGGCAAGAACAAAGACATTAACCTTTCTGCGGTCACATTAGTGGATTTTCCAATCCATGCAAAAATTAATTATCGACAATGTGCAGTCCAACGTGACCAAGCATCGGCGTGCCATGCCAGCCAGGGTGGAGATAGGAAAAGCGGATATATTGTGACATGGATCATGCGGATGTTCAGTTCTGCAGAGACATATATGCGTGGGTACCCAAAATTTACGGGAAGGAAAATTGAAACCGACCTATTCGAAGGATTGTAAATAGGTCAGCCTTTCGAAATTCTGTGATGTTTTAATTTTGAAAAAAAGTTTTATTCTTCGGTCTTATCTGATATCGGTTCAATAGGTGATGCTTCTGTTTTTTCATTAATTTCTTTATCATTGGGCGGATGGGGCGTTTCCAGGCTGGTTAATAAAACGACCTTACGCAAATTTAACCAAATTTCATCAAATTTCCACTTTTTCCATTCATTTATAAAGCTTTTATATAATCGCGTTCGTTCTTTTTCGCGATCTTTTATCAGATATTCTATTCCAGGTTTGATACGGTTAAAGGGGCTTGAATATCCATAAAACGTATTTATGCGGTGTAATTCTTTATGTAGAAAGTTAGGTAGGAAATTTATCCAAACGTCACAATCATGAATATTACCTAAATACTCCTGCACTTGCTTGGATATTTCCAATGCAAAATCTGTTTCTTTATGATAAAGATCTGAAAAAACCTCCAAAGCATAGCGAAGTCTCTTTGCTTTGATCCGCATTTGATGAAGTTCGCTGATCCGTGTAGGATCAAAAATAAATACTTCATAAAAAAGAAATTCATCCAGGCGAGATTGAATTTTCTTATAGCCAACCCGAAATAGGTCAGTGGAGAAAACCAGGTCTTCATCTATTCTGTCGTTTACTGTTTCAGCCCAATGTTCCATTTCAGCAATAGGAGCACTATTAAGTATCAATTTATTGGCTTCGGATGTATCTGCCTGCTTTTGCTGGCGTTTCTGATTAAGGCGTAAACGGACTCGGCGGAGACCTGAACGTAGTCTTGACTCTTCAGTTGATTTATATATCTTGTTGATCAGGTCAATCTGAACATCAAGGTCGCGAACGAGTCCAAAAGATTTTGTGATCGTACTAATTTCCTTTTCCCAATTTTTTACTTTTTTATTTGGTAATTGGTCAGAAAAAACATCAAGGATTGTTCGGATTCTACGAGAGGCAACGCGTAGATCATGGATATCATCTATGTTGCTGCGTTTTAAAATTTTGACAGATGATTTTTTTAATGTCTGAATATTTGGGAGAAGCGATCTGGCACAATATTGGATAATATGAATATCATCTTTCTTATCCGTCATAGCTGTTGCTCCTTCCCCTATATATCGATTATTTATTATAATCAGCGAGAATTGGTTGGATGCTGGTCATGATCTTAGTATTAATTGCATTGATTGAAAGATTGGCATCAATAATATTAAAGTTGAATTCTTTTGCCATTCTGTCAAATTGTACGATCATACTTGCCTGGTATTCACGAAAACTATCATACACATTGTCCTGCTTGATGATATCCATACCCGCTTCCCAATAATTGAATCCCCGTCCGTGTACAATACGAGTGACGAGGGTATCAATATCCGCTTTTAAATAAAGGACAATATCGGGAATCAAGGCGAACCCATACACTTTCCGTGCCCACGAAGGATCGATCCCGCGGACAACATCCCTGGCGATGATCGAATAAAAGTAGCGATCAGAAAGCACAATAAACCCGGCTCTTAGAGCAGGGATGATCTGATTTTCAAGTCGATCCGCAAAATCTGTTGCATAGAATAGACTGTTGGTCAGAGGGGATAACGTATTGCCATCCTTTGCCTTCTCGAGACCTGGTTGTGTGAGCGGGGATCTGCGCAGGCCCGTATCAGAGACCGCATACCCGCTTTTCTCCAACCATTTTTTTAACAAGCCGACCTGTGTGGACCTGCCGACCCCATCTGTGCCTTCGACAACGATCAATTTGCCTGGTAAGTTCTTGGCTTTTTTATAAGGGAATCCAGCCCCATAATACTTAGTGGTCACCATTTTTCACCTCCTTGCTGTTTGAGGTGTTTTTCTTGTTTTCTTGTTGGCGGGCGTAATTTCGTGCGGAATTTACCGGGTTTGGTAAACCACGCCACCCCTTGAGAATATTATTAACCAATTTCCTCACATCTTTTTGCTGCTTGAAAACCGGACGGGTTGCATCTACAACTTCAAATTTGAATTCTTCAGACATTTTCTCATATTCTTTTAGAATATTTTCCTGGAAAAGGCGAAAACTTGTATTTCGTTTATCTGAAAGATTAAGATCCATACCAGCTTCGTAATATTTCAATTTTGAACGAGCAGAGGTAATGCGTTCAATTGCATCAGCAAGCGGTACGTGGAAATAGAGAACTAAATCAGGTTGAAACGCAAATGAATACAGGTTGCGAACCCATTTCCGGTCCACACCGCGCGCGACATCGCGGGAGAAACCTGTAAACGCATATCGGTCCGCTAACACAATGACTCCTGCTTTAAGCATTGGGAGAATTTGATTCTCCCACCGATCAGCAAAATCTGCGGCTTGAATGAGACTGAAGGTTGTGGGTGTAAAGGTTTTTTGTTTTTTCCCAGCCTTTGTTGTGCTTCTTACTAACGGCGAGGAGTTCCATTCGCTAAAATAAACAGATTTTCCTTTTTCAGATAGCCATTTATAGATAAGATCGATTTGTGTGGATTTTCCACTTCCATCAATTCCTTCTACAACAATCAGTTTTCCTGGACATGTATTTGGTTTTAACATTATTTCACCTCTTTAATAAAAGAGCTTGATCATTTGATTATATCAAGCTCTTTTATCTGAGATATGTAATTTTGGAATTTATTCAATCTTCATGATCAAACCGCATTTCGTCATCTGACGAATCCATTTCTAATAACTCTCCCGAGATGATAAATATTGTTCTTTCGCAAATATTTACAGATCGGTCTGCGAACCGTTCCAAATTGTGAACAACCCACAGTAAAAAACTGGCTTCATCGATAGTTGCTGGGTTTGCAACCATTGCATTCACAATCGCACGGTAGGATTTGTTGAATAATTCATCGACTTGATCGTCATCTTCCGGGATCTTTATAGCCTGATCGATCTTCTCGTTTACGAATGCTGATAAGGAACGGTGGAGCATACTGACTCCTATTTCTGCCATTTTTTCAATGTCGCGAATCGGAATGGGTATATCCGTATTTCCAAGGCGAATGGTGTTGGATGCAATTCCTTTTGCATAATCTCCCATTCGTTCCAATTCATTGGATACCAGAAACATTGCAGATAAGAGGCGCAGGTCATGCGCCAGGGGCTGCTGAGTGGCAAATAAGATCATGATCGCATTCTCAATGGCAAATCTTTTATCATTGATCGCCTGATCTTCTTCAATGATCGTGCGCGCGGCTTTTTGGTCTTTATTTTTAAATGCCGCAACAGAATCTAGAGCAGCCTGTTCAACCATACTGCCTAAGAGCAATATCTCATCTTTTATTTGTTGTATTTTTCTTTCAAAAATATCTCGTGCCATGCATCACCTCTTTTAACCGAAACGACCTGAAATATATTGTTCAGTCTGATGTTCTTTTGGATTGGTAAATATATCAACCGTATTTCCTGATTCAACTAAATACCCTGCCCGATCATCGGCCATATTAAAGAATAATGTGAAATCGGATGCACGGGCTGCCTGCTGCATATTATGTGTCACTATAACTATAGTATATTTCACTTTCAATAACTGGATAAGATCTTCTATTTTTAAGGTAGCAATTGGGTCAAGCGCGGAGGCTGGTTCGTCCATCAGGATCACTTCTGGTTCCACCGCCAATGCCCGAGCAATGCAAAGACGTTGTTGTTGGCCGCCGGATAAGGCAAGCCCGGATTTATGTATTTGATCTTTCACCTCATCCCAAAGCGCAGACTGGCGCAAACTCTTTTCCACGATCTCACTCAGAATTAGTTTATCACGGACGCCATGTGCCCGAGGCCCAAAAGCAATATTCTCAAATATAGATTTTGGGAAGGGATTAGGGCGTTGAAAAACCATTCCTACACGTTGACGCAACTCAACCACATCTGTTTCAAAAATATTTTCGTTATCCAATTCAATTTTGCCGGATGTATGAACGCTTGGAATTAGATCGTTCATTCGGTTGAATGAACGCAAGAATGTACTCTTCCCGCATCCGGAAGGGCCGATGATAGATGTGATTTGGTTTTCAGGAATACCGATCGTAACATCTCGTAATGCCTGAAATTTTCCGTAAAAAAGATTAAAGTCTTTAACACTTAATTTTGGTTTATCGTTATTAGTCATTATTCTTTGTTCCCTATTTTACTGATATTAAATTTTCCAGAGTTTTTACCATTTTATCTCTAATTTTTTACGCAGAAAGACAGCGACAGCATTAAATGATAATAATACTGCCAATAAAATTATTATTCCTGCAGCTGCCAGATGATTTCGGTATTCTGCCTGTGGAAGGGTGATCCAGTTGTATATCTGAATAGGCATAACAGTGAACTGGTCCCAAACAGATTCCGGTAAAAATGGGACATAGGTAAAAGCGCCCATAATGATAAGTGGGGCGGTTTCACCGATTGCTCTACTGAGGGCAAGAATGATTCCGGTCAGAATTCCCGGCATGGATACAGGCAGAACCTGTTTAGAGATTGTTTGCCACTTAGTTGCCCCTAATGCATATGCTGCCAATCGTATAGAATTGGGAACTGCACGAATTGCCTCCCGTGAAGAAATGATGACAACCGGTAAGATCAATAATGTCATGGTCAGCGCTCCTGCAAGGATTGATCGACCAAAGGGCAGTTTGATCAATAACCATTTAATACCAAGTAAGTTGAACTCCATACCCCCTAATGCTCCCTGCCCAACTGGTAAATTGAAGGTGTTGACCAACCAGCTATCAGGTGAAAAAACACCAAACATACGGCCGAAAACAACCAGCCCGAGCATACCGTATACAATTGAAGGCACTCCAGCTAGATTATTTATATTGATATTAATCAATCTTGTTAGGAAGCTTTTTTCTGCATATTCCTCAATATAAATCGCCGCTCCAACACCGATCGGGAAACTAAAAAACCCCGTCAATGCCATAACGATGATACTTCCAACGATAGCGGATTTCATGCCTGCTTTTTCTGGTTTCCTGGAGTGATAGTTTAGGAATAATTCAGGTCGTACCCATTCAGCGCCTTCGACTGCAATATCGATCAATAAAATAGTTAGCATCAATAAACCTACCATTGTGCTAAAAATTATTAGGGCCAAAAATATCTTTCCAATTCTATGGCGACGCCGCAGATTACTGCTAATTGAACCATTTATGTTATTCATTTTTATTACTCATATTCCTCTCTATATCTATTCAATATGAAATCGCTTGCAATATTCATCAGGAGTGTAATCATAAATAAAGTTGCGCCGACTGCGAAAATTGACTGTCCATTTACGGATCCGGTTGGTGCATCACCAAAACTGACTTGTACAATGAAAGATGTCATTGTTTGAACGCTGTTCAGAGGATTAAATGTCATGCGTGGGGTTGCACCGGCTGCAATTGTGACTGCCATTGTTTCCCCTACTGCTCGTGAGATTGCCAGAATAAAAGCAGCGATTATTCCACTCAGCGCAGCGGGAAGCACAACTTTCGTAATAACTTCAAATTTCGTAGCTCCAAGGGATAATGCGCCTTCCCTTAATGAACCAGGTACTGCACGAATTGCGTCTTCGCTGATTGAAGTAACTGTTGGGATGATCATAATAGCAAGTACCATGGAAGCGCTTAGTGCATTAAAGAAATTTACATCTAAACCAAACCAATCTTCGAAAACAGTTTGTATGATCGGATTGATAAAACTTAATGCGAAATAACCATACACAACAGAGGGTATTCCTGCCAGAATCTCTATCAGCGGTTTAATAATATCTCTTGTTTTCTCGGAAGCGTATTCAGATAAAAAAATTGCACTACCAAGCCCTAGTGGGACAGAAATAATCGCAGAAATTATTCCGATCAACATTGTTCCGAGAATAAGAGGAAGAACACCAAAATTATCTGAAGACACTTTAGAAGAAAGCGGGCGCCAATTTGTTCCAGTAAAAAATTTAATGATGCTAACTTCTGGTCTTAGGAAGAAGCTGATCGCTTCAGAAAACAAAGAAATGATGATGCCGATTGTAATTAAAATGGAAAATACTCCGCAGAAAAATAATATTCGTGAAATCAATTTTTCTTTTAATTTGTTTATTTTTAATTTGTTGATCATTATTATTTTTTATTTCCATTCATAAACTTTACTGGTTTTGAAAACATATAGAGCGAGCAGTAGCTCACTCTATATGTTCGGTTATATCTGATTTTATTTTGCTAATAATATTGTTAGATTGTCATTCAGGGTTTCGTATGTACCATCAGGGGGCATGCTGTAGCCAACATCTGACATAATGAATGATGCACCATCTTCGCTGATATAGTACTTCAGGAATTCGGCTACCTGCGGCTTGGTGGAAGCGCTAGCATTGTTTGCATAGATGAAGAGTGGGCGTGCAAGCGGATTGTAGCTGCCATCTTGAACGGTTGCATCGCTTGGCAGAATGGCTACGCCAGCTTCATTGACTACCGAAACAGCTCTTACTTTATCAGTGTTGTTGATGTAATATGCATATCCAAAGAAACCGAAGCTGTACAGTTCATTTGCGATACCATCGAGGAGAACATTGTCATCACTGCTGAAGGTTGTATTCTCATCCTGGCGCAGATCTTCATCACCGACGAAATCTTCAACAACTTCGATCATGTAATCTCGGGTTCCGGAATCTGGGTCAGGAATGAAGAATGTAATATTTTCGTTCGGGAAAGAAGGATCAATATCTGACCACTTGACAATGGTGCTATTTGTGCCAAGTATCTGCCCAAGCTGTTCAGGTGATAATTTGGTGAGCCAGTCATTTTCTGGATTAACCATGACTGTCAAACCATCCAAAGCAACCAAAAATTCTGTCCATTCAATTTTATTTTGTGCGCAAATTTCTTTTTCTGAGTCTTTAATTGGGCGGGAGGCATCACTGATGTCAGTTTCTCCAATACAGAATTTTTTAAATCCACCGCCGGTTCCAGAAAGACCAACTGATACTCGTACATCTGGCTGAACTACTGAAAATTCCTCTGCCACTGCAACAGTGATTGGATAAACTGTGCTGGACCCATCTATTAAGACATCTCCAGAAAAATTAGCCATGGTTGCTTCTTCTACTTCAGCAACAGGGGCTGCTGCCGGGGCGCAAGCGATGAAAAATACTGCTCCCAAAACAATTACACTTATTACAACTAACGATTTATTAAACATTCTACTATTTTCTCCTGTAATGAACCCCAAAAACTGGACACAAAAATGGGGTTTTTTATTTAATCTCAGCAAGCATATTCTGCCTATTCCAATTGTACTCAAATTCGACCGGGG
>JAUSPC010000067.1 GCA_030655835.1 Pelolinea sp. | reverse complement strand
TAAACCGCAGGCCCCTTCACTATCACATCCTTGTTTAGTTCCTGTTAGATTAAGTTCCTCCCTTAAAAATCGAACTAACGGCCAATTATTAAATCTCTCATCTATTTGAATTTCCACCCCATTAATGGTTGCCTGTATCTTGTTCATATAAAATTCTCCCCGCAGCAAGCGGTAATCATTAGATTCCTCATTTTGCCAACGACCGCCATGCAGGTCCATTTTTTGGCCAGGGCATTGATAATAGATCACGTGTCTCCTGGCCAGCTCGAGTGATTAGATCTTCTCTCACTGTAAGTGAATCCTCAATAATTTTTTTCTCATCCATTGAGAGAACCTTCCCTGATTCCATGAGCACTTTCCCTTCAACAACTGTATGGATCACATCGCTTCCGCGGGCACTATAGATCAGCTTTGGAAGCCATCTCCCAACAGGTAGCAGGTGGGGCTTTTTATAATCAACTACAATCACATCAGCCATTTTCCCAACCTCAAGTGACCCAACCTGATCATCTATCCCCAACACTTTAGCCCCATTGATCGTGAGCATTTCCATCAACTCTTCTGCCGTTACTGCCTCCGCATCAAGTTTAGAAGCCTTTTGCAGCATGCCTGCTGTGCGTGCGACTTCGAGCATGTCATATGTATAGCTTGCAGCCCCATCAGTGCCTAATCCTACGGAGATACCTCTGCTGAGAAAATGACTAACCGGGGATATACCATACCCGAGGTATGCATTTGCTATCGGACAATGGACTACCTTTGTACCTGTTCTCGCCATAATTTCAATTTCCCGATCTGAAAGCCATACCGCATGGAACATGACACCTTTCGGCCCCGTGAGGCCTAAACTATGGAAATGTTCCAGATCCCGCTCCCCAAAATGCCGGATCGTGTATGAATTGATCTCTATCCAACCAGCAACATGCGTACTCAGATTGACATCCAATTCTTTACTGAGGGCGACTACTTTAAGCATCAGACTTTCATTAATGTCCTCTGTAGAACCGGGACCCAAAGCAACTGTTGTTCTCTTCTTTCCATGCCATGTACCATAGAACTTGCGTGCTTCATCGATTAGCAAATCCTCACTCTTGACCATTGTCATTTCATCGCTATCACTTTTTACTCCCGCAAATGTTTCATCTAAAAAGCCGAATACCATTTGCGCGCGCATACCGGATTGATCGAAAATTTCAGCTACCTTATAAATATTTTCCATATCCGTATGTAAATACCAGTGGTCAGAAATTGTAGTAACGCCATTTTTGATCATTTCTAAAGCTGCGAGTGAAGCGCTGGCCTGGGCGTCTTTTGGGGTTATTTTTGAAACAACAGGAAATAAGAACCGCCAGTTCCAGGGGTTAAAATGCATGTCATACCCAAGACCTTCAATTAGTGATTGGTAGACATGAGAATGTCCATTGATCAACCCGGGACAAACAACACAACCCGAAGCATCCAATACTTTATCAGATTCAATTGATATATTCGGTTTTATCTCAACTATTTTTCCTTTATGGATTGCAAGATCACATTGCTCAATTTCATTTCTGCTTGCATCCATCGTTATCACGGTTCCATTTTTAATTAATAGGTCAACTGCCATTTTTACTCCATTTACTTTTTTGAATTTTTATTATCGGCAGGGATATAGTCTCCCCATCCAGGTTCACACAGAATATTTTTTCCATCCCAGACCACTTTTCCGCGTACAAGAGTTTTTTCAATTCTTCCTTCTAATTGCCAACCCTCATACGGCAAGGTTGAGATTCTGGAATTTTTTCCAAGGGTTTTAACCGTCCAAGATTCTCGCGGATCGAAAACCAACAAATCGGCATCCATTTTTTCTGCTATTTTTCCTTTTCGGTAATCGATCTTTGCAAGCGCCGCTGGTTTTGAAGAAATGGTCTCGATCAGGCGTTTTAGTGAGATATTGCCAGCCCTTACACCCCGATCATAAAGCAGCGGCAAAGTCACTTCCAAACCCGCGATACCAGGTTCAGCATCTTGTGCTGATCGCCGAACACTTGAAGAAACCGGAAGGGCACCAAGGAAATGATCGCTGATAATAGCATCGATCACACCATCCTCTAAAGCCTGCCAAAGCACCCTATTATCTTCGGCTGTACGAAGAGCGGGTGTAACTACGACTCGGTCTGGTTGTGAATAAAACTCATTTTCATTTAATAATAAATAATGAGGGGCGGTCTCAGCAGTCACATCCACTCCCCACCCTTTATATGTATCAATTAGTTCAGCAGTTCGAGCGGATGAGACATGGCACACATGAATTGGAGCACCCGCCGATCTCGCCATTTCCAGTAAATGCGCAACAGCAACATTCTCGGCAGATGGCGGATTTGCTTTCACAAATCCGAGCGGATCATTCCAATCAACGGTATTTAGGAGGGTTGGTTCTTCCATGTGTACAACCAAACGCATTCCTGTTCTTGCCGCAAACTGCACCGACTTCCAAAGAAGTTCCATTGAAGGGCAGGACAACATGAATATCTTAAAAAGATGCACGCCACATTCTTTGATCTCATTAAGATTTTCTAGATCTTCAAGATCAATGAGTATGCCGCCGATCAATCCGAAATCCGCAACCGCTTCCTTCTTTCCCCATTCAATTCTCTTTTTGCATTGAATCTCATTGGTCACTGTTTTAAAAGGCGGCATATCCAAGACGGTCGTTATTCCACCTTTTAATGAGGAACATGTTCCATAATAAAAGGTTTCTGCGCCATCTTGTATGTGGGCATGAATATCGACACCACCCGGAAGGATCATCTTTCCTGCAACATCAATGACAGTTGTTGCTTCAGCTGGAAGGTGCTGATCTGTTATTATTTCATCAATTTTTCCATCAACGATCTTGACCCCGGCTTTTATTAATGATCCATCCTGCCAGATTTCTCCATTTAATAAAAGAGTGGTTTTCGTACCTTCAGCCATTACTTACTCTCCCCACCAAATTGCATCGGCTGTTTTACCAAGTATCCATGCCAAATCAGGATCGGAAAACCCAAGATCATTTTTAAAAGTATTTAGATTCCCTAAATAGGACCAGTGTTTATTTACAAAAGGAAAATCAGATCCCCACATGCAGTGGTCAGCAGTAAACCGATCATTTACAGCTTTTAACAACAGCCAAGTATCTTCATAAGGATCAGATTGATTGGAAAAATAGTTCAATCCGGATAATTTCACAAATACGTTCAAATTTTTTGAGAATTCAAGCATCTGTATAAAATTTTCATCATCAGGTTTGCAGCCCTTATTAGGTCTCGCAAGATGATCAAGGATAAATTGCGTTCCTTTAAATTGATTGAAAAGACCGCTGATCGGATTAAAATATTCAGGTGTAAGTTGAAAGCATACCGGGATAGAAAGGGATTGAGCAGTATTCAGCAGATTTAGAAATGTATCAGACCTAATTGACTCTAAAGTGAGCAAAGGTAAATTGACACGCAAACCGCACGCTCCATTATCAACCAAGATCTTCAAACTCTCGCTCGCATGATCAGATGAAGGATCAACTAAAACAACCGCTTTGAAGCGTTCCTGCGCCTCTCGACATATATCCAGCAAATAGGAATTATCCCAACCATAGGGTGTGGGTTGGACAAGTACAGCTTTTTCTACAAAGGCATCATCCATCTGTCGGATAAACTCCGCAATTGAAGCACTTTTTTCCGGAATATAACCGCCAATCGGATTCCAGGGATATTTTTTAACATCCTGGCTCCAGACATGGAGATGAGCATCAATGATCATGAAAAACGGCTCTCCAAACCACGCACGATCCGGTAACCAGCATCAAGATACGGGATTTCGATATTTTTCTTTTGTGCAATTCGCCAAATATAACCACCGGTATCTTCTATTTCTGTTTTTCTTCCCCGTTCAATATCCAGAAGCATTGCCTGTTTGTATCCTTTGCCGCCCCTTTGGTACCAATCATTGCCATGCGTGATGACACTGCGTACACCTTCCTTAATGCTTCCGGAGCATCGATCCATCACTTCAATTGTTGGAAAATCCTTTACTCTTACGCCTAGTGATTCTGCTACCTTAACCATATCCCTTGTGATCATGACCATTAAGAAAGCAAAATCTGGTGATTGCATCACTTCAGTTTGCGGAAGTCTTGCCATAACTGCAGAGATAGATGAGGGTGTCCACCAGATAACTTTGCACCATTCAACACCTTCGATGTCGGTGGAAGATTTACAAGGAAGCCCTGCTTCTTCAAAAAGGTTGGTTAATTGCTCAACGAACGGAGTTATTCCATCAATAGGGTTTCCAATCCAGGTGGGAAAATTATCATCTCCCCGGAGTACTCGCCCATAATCGATTAACGAACCTGCTACTCTGCTAACAATCCGTAAAATTTCGGCGTCAGGATAGAATTTTTTTAGGATTTCCTCTTGTCCTAATCCATTCTGTACAGTAGCAACAACGCTTACGCGTACGTGTTTTATACCTTCCAACGCTTTTTGCGTGTCATGATTTTTGACTGCGACAATCATCAAATCTGCATCCTGTACTTCAGATGGATTGGTTGTCGCTTTTACAGGCACCAGAATATTGCCTTCTGGTTTTTCGATGATTAATTTATTCCCATTCTTAATGATCTCATCAACATGCGCCTGCCGCCGAAAGAGCAGTGTGACATCTGCACCCGCTTTCGCCAGGTATGCACCAACCAGTGCTCCCCAACCACCTGCGCCTAGAATAATAATCTTCACCTATTCATTCTCCATAGTAATTGACCATATGAATTTAAAATACTCTTCAATAATTCATACAAGTATGGTCACAAGATTTTCAATATCAAATATCTGCCGTTTCCAATTTCTGGTGTTTGTTCATAATTGATTTCTTTTTCCGTTCATCAGACATTGCAGACGCGAGTAAAACGATCAATGTAGAGACATATGGGAGCATTAATACTACCTGCGATGGAAGCCCAAACTGCTGTAATCGGATCGCTAGTGCGTCTGCAAATCCAAACACCAAACAGGCAACTAAACTTCTTACAGGTTTACTACTACCGAAATTGATAGCCGCCAGAGCAAGCCATCCTCTACCAGCTGTCATTCCCTCGGCAAATAGGTTTAAATAAGAAAGCGATAAGAATGTCCCACCAAATGCACAGAAAAACCCGCTTGCAATTAATCCGAAATATTTCGACCTTTTTGGATTAATACCAATGGATTCAGCCGCTTCTAATTTTTCACCAACCGCGCGCAAATGGAATCCAAATGGTGTTTTATATAAGATTAGATATACAAGCCAAACACTTAAAAACGCAATATATACCAGTGGAAAATGGCCGCTTAACAGATCACCTATAAAGGGAATGTCTTTAATGATCGGAATTTGAACTTCCTTGAATCCGACAATTAGGTCAGATTGGTAGACACCAGTTGCGTCGAGCATCGCAACAAGAAGATAATTTGTCATTCCGGCGGCAAAAATATTCATTGCTAACCCAACAATGATCTCATTCGCTTTTAGCTCTAAATGGATGATCGCAAACACTAGGCCTGTTATCACGCAGGCTAATATCGCATACCCCAACCCGCCTAATGGGCTTCCGGTTTGCACACTACCAACAATAGCAAAGAACGCACCAATATCCAACATCGCTTCAAGGGCAACATTGAAAATACCTACCTGGGATGAAAAGATTCCACCTAACGTGGCTAACAATATGGGTGTTGCCATACGAAACGTTGATGCGAAAAGGGTTAGTGTAAAGATTTTTCCAAAATCTATGCTGCCCATTTTTCCAGTCTCCTTTTAATATAGTTCACGAACACCGTAACAGTGACAAAAAATACGACTGAGCCCTTAACCATCACAACAACTGATTGCGGAACACCTGTAGCCGATTGCATCGCCAGTGCGCCGTTTGCTAGTGCGCCGTAGAATAGAGATGCAGGCAGCACACCAAGTGGATGGTTCTGCGCTAATAGCGCGATCATCATGCCATCCCAGCCATATCCCGAAGAAAATCCTCCCAGGAATCTTCCAAAGAATCCCATGACCATGATAGCCCCACCCAATCCCACGATCGCACCGCTCATCATCATTGCGAGCGTATAGCTGCGGTTAACTGGTATGCCTGCCGCTGCAGCAAAATCTTTATTGAGTCCAACCATGCGCATTTCAAAACCAGTTTTTGACCCAAATAAAAACCAGTACATTCCGATTGCGATGACGATTGCTATGATAAAGCCAATATTTAATGTTGATCCTTGAATAAGTTTTGGCAGGCGCGCGGATGCTTCCAAAAGAGGTGTGCCGGCCATCCGCGCTTCTGGATCCTTAAAAGGGAATGCAATCAAATATTCAGTAAATCGAATTCCAATATAGTTCATCATCAAAGTGGTTACCAGTTCTGTAATATTCCACCGCATTTTCAAATAGATCACCGGAATGGTCCAGAGTGCACCGCCAATAAGGCCAGCGATCAAACATAATGGAATATGGATGTAACTGGGAACACCTGTGAGACCAAACCCAACCAAAGCAGCCGAAAAAGCACCAATATAAAGCTGTCCTTCAAGGCCGAGATTGATCACATTGGTGCGGAAAGCAACTGTACCCGCAATCCCAGCCAGGATCATGATCGTTGTCCGGTCAAGTGTATCTGCAATTTTTAACCGATTGCCAAACGCGCCCTTCCACAATGCTGCATATGCGGCTACTGGATCTTTCCCTGATAAAAATATTACCAGTGCGCCAATTAACAGTGAGATTGAAAGGATAATCAGATAATTCAGAAGCTGCGTGCCTGTTTCGATCAATAATCCCCTGAAATCAAATTTATTGCTTTTTTTCTTTGCCTCTGTCATTGTTCTATTCTCCCAGTCCGCCTGTCATAAGTTGGCCAACGCGGTCGCGAATACCTTCATCCCAATATCCAGCATCCGAGATCTTGCCTCCGTAAAAAACAACAATGCGGTCGCTTAACGCAAGCACTTCATCGAGGTCAGCCGACAATAGTAAAACGCCTGCTCCGCGGGACGTGTAATCGATTAATATTTGGCGTATTGCTTCCGTTCCAGCAATATCAATCCCTCGGGTGGGTTGCGAGGCGATCACAACCTTCGCATTTTCCAACCCCAATTCCCTCGCAGCAATAACACGTTGTATATTTCCACCAGAGAGATTTCCTGTTTTTACCTTCACCCCTGGAGTAGATACCTGAAATTTTTCTACAAGTTCCTTTGTGATTGTGATGATCTTGTTCATCACCAGAGTTAAGCCTTTTGAATATGGTTTTGAATAATATTCACCGGTAATAATATTTTCCCAGACCATCGCATCAATTGCGATCCCTGATCGGTATCGATCAGAAGGTACATAGGCAATACCTGATTCTCTTATCTCTCGAGTTGAAAGGCCTTGTATCTCTTTACCTTCAATCGTAATCTTTCCATTTATGATCGGCCGTAAGCCCATAATTGCTTCAATAAATTCTTCCTGGCCATTTCCATCGACACCCGCTACACCCAGGATTTCTCCATTACACAAATCCAAATTAATATTATCAACTGCTAATAGGTCACGGGAATCCAGGACACTCAGATTTTCAACTTTCAAAACAGTGTCTTTCGCATAACAAGTAGTGCGGATGCGCCCACCAATCGTTTCCCGGCCAACCATCATTTCTGCCAGTTGGTGTTGATCCGTTTCAGATGTTTTGACAGTACCAACAACCTGACCATTGCGCATGACAGTTGTGAAATCGGAAATCTCAAGCACTTCTCTGAGTTTATGGCTGATAAATAAGATGGTTTTTCCTTTATCAACCAATCGCCTCAACATGACGAAAAGTTCTCGAGTTTCCATATCAGTTAGCACAGCGGTTGGTTCATCAAGAATTAGAATCTCCGCTCCCCGATAAAGTGATTTTAAAATCTCTGCACGCTGTTGCTCTCCAACTGATGCATCAGCAGCTAATTTATCTACATTAATATCAAAGCCATACCTGGCTGAAACCTCTTTAACACTTTTTACTAGTTTTTCTTCATTTACAAACAACCCCTTCATAGGCTCGACACCAAGCACAATATTCTGGGCTATTGTAAAAGATGGGACAAGCATGAAATGTTGATGGACCATCCCAATTCCTCTTGAGATCGCGTCCCTGGGACTTGACAATTTCCTTTCCACCCCTTTAATATGGATGGACCCTGAATCCGGATGATAAAGCCCATACAGGATCTTCATCAGTGTGGTCTTCCCTGCTCCATTCTCGCCAACGATCGCCCGGATTTCCCCTTCATTTACAGCAATGTTGACGCGGTTGTTAGCAATTACATTCGGGAAAACCTTAGTAATATTTTTTACTGCAATTGCTTCTGACATGGAATTTCACCCATTCTTAAATACAGATAAATGAATAATGAATTTGGGGCTTTCTTCCTTTTGAATATATTTATTCTCAGAAAGAAGGCCCCATTTTTTAGGTTCTTTTATTTATTCTGGTCGATTTACAGAAATTTCGCCACTATATATTTTATCCTTGATAGATGCGATTCTGTCACGAACATCTTTTGAAATCTTGTCTCCCATTGTCGCCATATCAGTGATATCCATTACGCCTGATGCAACGCCGTATCTAATTTCACCGGATTCAAAATCACCAGCAAATGCGCGCGCGATCACATCATACACTGCATTGTCTGTGTACTTTAAGACAGAAGTCAGAATATGGCCTGGAACTGTCGCATCCCAGTTTACATCCGCTCCGATTCCATAGGCACCGGTTTCCTCAACCGCTTCAAAAACGCCTACATCACCGGATGAACCGCAGACTGTCATGACAATATCCACATCCTGGTTCTGGATCATGGACAGAGCGAGTTCTTTCGCTTTTGCAGGATCACGGAAAGACCCAACATAGGAAACAACAACTTCAACTCCAGGGCTGATGTATGCAGCACCCTGCTTGTAGCCGCTAATAAAGCGATTTACACTTGGCACATCCATTCCACCAACAAAACCGATCACCTTGGCTTCATTCATATTTTCAAGAGTAGTGTCAGTTGTCATCAATGCAGCTAAAGCACCTGCCAAGAATGAACCTTCTTGTTCCTGAGAAATCAATCCAACGGTATTATCTCCACCCGGATTTGAGTCAACCAATGCAAAATGGATATCCGGAAATTCAGGGGCAACGTTCGCTATAGCGTCAGTCATTGTTCCACCAACGCCAACGATTAGGCCGTAACCATCCTGCGCTGCGGTCCGTACATTTCGTTCCCATTCTTCTGGAACTTCGCTTTCGAGGATCATTTCATCAAAACCAAATTCAGCCGCGGCTTTCTTATAGCCTTCGCCAGCGAGGAACATGAACCCTTCCATTCCAACCCGCCCAGCAGGAACAAGCGCTACGGTCAGCGGTGCTTCTGTTGGTACTTCTACTACTGCTTCTTCTACGACAGCTTCTTCTACAGCTACCGGCTCTTCCACCACTGCGGGTGCACAAGCCGTGATTGCAAGGGTTAATACAAGCAATCCAACAAAGATTTTAAATAGTTTTTTCATTTTTTTCTCCTAAGATTATTTTCTCTTCTTGAATAAAGTTCTTTCATTTTTCCTTTTTTTCCTTTCGCACCTCCTTATTTTCATCTTTTCAACAACTCTTAAATAAGCTATCCAATTACGGAAGCGGCCAATTATTTATTTCCCAGAGTTTTAATGCCTGTTCTTTTGATTTCGCGTAGATCTCCTTTTCATCAACTTTTATGAATTCACCCTTGTCCATGAGTATTTCACCATCAACAATGACGGTATCCACATCAGTCCTTTCGCACGTATTAACTATGTAATTAATTGCATTTACTTCAAAAACCGGAACAGATGAGCGGTCGCGAAGCAGAACAATATCTGCTTTCTTCCCAACTTCAAGCGAGCCAATCGAATCTTCTAATTGCAGCACTTTGGCGGCCTCAGTTGTTGCCATGCGCAGCACCTGTTCATCTTTCATCAATTCTGGATTTTCATACTTAATTCGGTGGATCATTTGCGCGGTTCGCATCACCTCAAAATAATTGAAGGTTTGCCCATCTGTTCCAAGTCCAACGGTTACGCCTTCTCGGATCAAATGCAGCATATCCGGCCAAAAACTAAAGATCGCGTTCGATTCTGAATTATGGGCTACCTTGACATCATATTCTTTGAAGATCGGCGGATCTGCCCATTGGTCAATATAACTGCAGTGAAACAAGATTAGGTTTGGGCTCAGAAAACCAATATCTGCAAGGTAACGCGTCGGACGTTTCCCAAACCGCCTGCAAGTATCAAAGTGATGGTAGCGGTCATCAAGATGATGCATCATATAACCCGCATTCAACTCATCTGCAGTTTTCTTCACCTCCTGAAGCAAATCTGTTGAACATGTATAAGTCGTATGAACACCGATTCGTCCCATAATGCGATCATAATCCCGGTTTCGTGTTTTCTTGATGAAATTCACGTTTTCTTGCAGGCCCATCGCCGCGTTTTCCTCGCTGATCCGGCCTGTCGTTTCAAAAGAAAGTACAGCACGGATTCCTGTTTCCATACACGCATCATCTACCGCATCCAATGCCCCCGGCAGTGCATAGGAACCTTCAGCTGTGTCGGTAGTGGTTGTGATTCCGCTGCGCAGATGATCCAATACATTCGCTCGAGTGCCGGCATACATCACTTCTTGATCTACTTTATCTTCCAGCAATGGGAGCCAGAATCGATCCATCCAGGACACAAATGAAAAATCAGGTGATTCAAATCCAGAGTAAGGAATGCTGCGGACTACCGCACTGTAAAGGTGATTATGGCAACTTATCATACCGGGAATGATGGTTTTTCCATGCGCATCAATTTCCTTTACCCCGGGTTTATTGGATATTTCAGAATCAGGTCCGATCTCTTTAATGATATTATCCTCAACATAGATCGATCCATCGCGTATTACCTCATTATCCGGATTCATTGTTACTATCAGACCGTTCTTGACCAACAGTTTTTCCATTGTGTTTATCTCCTTAGCTTTCTCACTGGAATAATTATCCTTGTAAACCCATGATGTATCTAATTCGAGTTTTTCTCTGCTGCTTCACGTAATTTACTAATACCTGTGGTCGCACCACTTTTCAAAAAAGCTATATCGTTGGAATAGCAAATCATCTGCATTCCTCGTTTATCCCATTCAATTAACCATTCTAGGTTACCAATGTGGATTCCGCATGGAACGTTATGCTTTTTTGCAGAATCAAGCACAATCTGAATGGTTGGTTCCAATGCCTTCTGAACATCTGAATCTTTTACTCCCATACTCAAACTCAGATCAACAGGGCCTAAAACACATGCATCCACACCATCAACAGACAGAAGCTCGTCGATATTTTCAATAGCCTTCTCTCGTTCGATTTGCAAGATGATCATTGTTTCCTTATTTGACTGCTCGGTAAATTCCCACACATTTTGAGGCAGGAAATCATTGTGACCTTTAGTAACTGAGCAGCCGCGCACTCCTAATGGCGGGTAATGGGTATTTTGAATGATCCGCTCAACCTGTTCTTTCGATTCAATCCTCGGAATCATAATGCCCATTGCTCCTGCATCCAAAATGCGAGCCATTAAATGATATTGATCATCCGGTACACGTACAAGCGGGACTACTTTCGTTCCACGGGCAACTTTGACCATATCTGCAACAACGCCAATATCATTTGGACCGTGCTCCATGTCAAAAAACATAAAATCGCACCCTGCCTGTTCCATTATTAATGAAATGGAAGGCGACCGAGAATCTTGCGCCATTGTGCCGTAAATTGTTTCTCCTGCTTCTAACTTTAACCGTAAAGGGTTTTGTCTCATTCTTTCTTCTCCAATTATTTATTAAATTCTGGATTCGCCAGATATTTTGGTTCTTCTCCCCTTAATACACGCAGCACATCTTCTGCTACCATCATGCCCATGCGCCGCCTGCCCTGGTCAGTAAAACTGGCTAAGTGGGGTGTAAGAACGACATTATCTAAACTTAACAAAGGATTATCATCAGCAGGAGGTTCAGGATCATACACATCCAATCCGGCTCCAGCTATTTTATTTTCTTTTAGTGCTTGAATTAAGGCTAATTCATCAACAACAGGACCCCTGGATGCATTAATCAAAAAACCACCTGGCCCTAGCGCATCAAGCACTTTATTGTTCACCAGATGGTGTGTTTTCTCCGTTGAAGGTACATGCAGAGAGATCACATCCACTTCCCGCGCCATTTCTACAATGTCGCTATAATATTCCGCTCCCCATTCACTCATTATTTTTCTATCGAGGAATGGATCAAAAGCATAGATCTTCATATGTAATGCATCTCTGCACATTTCCGCAAAACGTCTGCCGATATGCCCAAACCCAACAACACCCACTTTCGCGTTCAAAAGCTCAAAACCAACGACCCGATCACGTATTTGAAAATTTCCTTTGCGCGTTTCGCGGTCCAAAAGGGTCAATTTCCTGGCTGCCGCCATCATTAACAAGAATGCGTGTTCGGCAGTAGATTCTGTCGGTCCTAGCGGGGTAAATACAACAGGAATTTTTCTATTTGTTGCTGCAGTAATATCAACGATATCTAATCCTGCTCCATGCCTGCCGATCACTTCTAATTTTTTCGAAATAGCTATTTCCTCAGCCATCATTTTCATACCCGCGCACAGGATCATGCCTTCAATTTCCGGAAGCATCGTTTTTATCTCTTTAGGGGATGCTTCAAATAGTTTAAGTACTTCAACTTCTCTTGACAAACGATCTATCGCGTCTTGGTGAATAGGTTTATTAATTAATACTTTTTTCACTAGAATTCCTCTTCAAGATTTTTTAGATTTCTCCCGCATCAATCTTCTTGTTTGCTTTTTCAACAGCTGCTTTTTTCATGTATGGTAAATACCGTGCCGATGAAGCCTCGATCAATGTGCGCATCGCTTCAGAAGCGCCTAACGGGGAACGCTTTTTTATTTCCTCAGCAACAGCTGCATGTAGATGCCACCCTTCTTTTGTTAATGGGAGTATTCTGAATAAACTATCTAAGACTTTAAAGATTGAACCGTTGATTTGGGATAAGAATTGGTTGTTTGCCATTTCCGATATAAGGCGGTGAAAATCCAGGTCTAAATCGTGGTAATAAGTGCTCCCTTCTTCACCAATATATTCAACCTCCCCATTTAAAATAACAAAAAGCTCGTTAATCTGCTCAATTGTTGCATGCTCAGCAGCCAGAAAAGCCAAACCGCATTCAATAATCCCGCGAGCTTCAAAAAACTTTTCCAGATTCATGTTGGCTAACCCAACTGATACATCAATGATATTTCCATAAGCGTCAAAGGGTTTACGCGAGACATATGTCCCGCTGCCATGACGCATTTCCAGAACACCCATTGTTCTAAGTGATTGGAGAGCTTCACGAAGAGTAGACATGCCAATACCCAAAGATTTGGCTAGCTCTCGTTGAGGGGGTAAGCTTTCACCTGGATCCCAGTATCCATCACTGATCATGGCTAAGATTCTGTCCCCTGCCGCTGATGATATTTGTCGTCGATGAATTGGGGTAATAGGACTCTTTTTCATTTCCTATCCTTAATTAACAAGTCTTCATGTGTTCTGAACACTTTAACTATACAAAAAATACCTTGCAAAGTCAATACCCCCGGGAAATTTTAAGGTTGATTTATAATATTTAAGGTTATTTTATTTACTTACCGGATGCTTAAAAACTGGACCTAATCCCTTCAAGCGCACACCTTCCCTTAATCGGGTATATGCTATTTTGCTTGGATCTTCTATGATCGCGCTGGGTGCATCAACATTAATGATACCCCCTGATATCGGACCGAAATCCGCCCGGTAATGGTTTGCGCTTTTAAGAACAAGAATTTTCATTTCAGACGATTCAATCCCTACCACACGGAAAAGTGATTGGTCCAGCGCCTGCATACGATCTGTGGAGACAACAATCCGGATACCATCCAAGCGAAGCTGCGCCATTTTCCCAAGATTAAGTGTCCGACCTTTCACCATCGGACCCGTACCCAGAAAATCTCCATCATGAAGTTGTTCAATTAAATATTCTGCTTCAAATGGTTTATGCCCAGGTAGAGTGTGCCCGCCCAAGGCGATCTGCACCTTAGTTCCCACTCCTGCATGATGAGCTGTTGCAGCAGCTTGAGGATCCCATATTACGCCAATTACCGCTCGATCTATCTTTTTCTTAACTAGCTCTTCCAGCAGCCAGACCGTGTCAGATGGGCTTCCTCCTCCTGCGTTATCCTGCACATCCACCAATATTATGGGTTTATCAGTTGTTTCAGCAATTTGCAGCGCTTTTACTAGCGCCTCTTCGGGAGAATACATCTCTACTGAGAATTGTGCTTCGCGTCCCAATATTTCTTTTATAAGGAAATCCACGCTTTCATCTGCCTGCGCTTGCGATTCAGCGTATGTGAACACAGAGGGTCCGGTGTGGGGAAGGTCACAAGCGTTGAAACCTTCCATTATTGTTGCAGAGATCATCCCCCCAGTTTTATCCATTTCAGGTAAAAGTGCATACAGTGATTGAGCAGGTTCTTTGGTGGTTGGCTGTGTTGTAGCTGGCATGAGAAAAGGAGATTGCCTGAATGCGCGAAAAAGTGTTTTCCCCGAAAACAAATAATTCATTACGGCTGCACAGCGTTGGCCGTTCTCAAACCCATCAATGTGTGGATATGTCCGGTATCCCACCATCACACTGGCAAGTTCAAAGCTGCGCTCACTGATATTTCCATGCAGATCCAGTGAAACAACTATGGGAATTTCACCAACAATAACCCGAACTCGACGCAGGATCTCTTCCTCACCATCCTGCAATTCACCGAAAACCATTGCACCATGCAAGTCAAGAAAAAGTCCATCATATGGCTCGTTTTCCCGGATCATTTCTTCGATCAATTTCATCAGATATTCAAAATCTACTGTTTTTAACGGTTGAGAAGGCTCGGCCCCCGCCCACATAAGGGGTATTATCTCAAATCCATATTTATCAGCATCTGCCATAAAACCACTGGCTGCAATGTTATATTTTCCCTTAGAGAGTTCAAAAACCTCTTGCCCTTTTAATAGCCTCGGATAAAAACCACTTTGGTTCAGGAAGTTTTCCAAAGGAGTTGGTGTGATAGAAAATGTATTTGTTTCGTGAAGGAATCCGGCTAACCCAATTTTTTGCATGCGTAAATCCATTTATCAAATATTTACAAAATTAATCGATCTGTTAACAAGTATTCATTTCTTTTAGTATAAGGGTATTTACTTAATAATACGAAAATTCATAAAAATCAAACAATCCTCTGCTCATCGGTCTGACGGTTTTCTGGCATTCCTGCCTCCTTTTTTACCGCCAGATATGGGTGTTTATCGGTATTTACCCCCCATATATTCGCAACTTTTATTAAATAAAAAGATGGCGAGGGTTTACAACTATCCGGGGGAGAGTTGTAAAGGCCATTCTCCTTATTGCTTATTAAATGGGAACTGGCGAG
>JAUSPC010000045.1 GCA_030655835.1 Pelolinea sp. | reverse complement strand
CGAAATCAGGAATTCGTACAATGCTGGGGTCCGACCAGGTGCCTACATTACCAAACATGACCCGCATCACATATACGGTTAGTTCCATTATGATCAGGTTGAACGCAATTGCAAGGATGACCAGATCCACCTCATAGCGGTGGTATAAAAACGCAAAGAACAACCCGAGACCGGCACCAGCCGCCATCGCGACGAGTAAACCAAGGTAGGAATTTCCAAGAAAAAACGCGGCGATGATCCCAATAAAAGCACCCAGCAACATCTTGCTTTCCAAGGCCAGGTTCAGCACACCAGCTTTATTGCATAGAGCACCCCCTAAGCCAGCCAAAATGATGGGTGTTGCCAACCGGATCCCACTGTTGAGTAATTCAATAGTAAAAACGCTAAAGAATCCTTCCATTTTAATTGCCCTCTCCTTTCGCTTTTTTATGGCCCCTGCTTTTGAACCATCCGCGGATGCGTTCAATGTTGTTTTCGTAAAATTTCCGAGCCGCGACAAACAGGATGATGAAGCCGATGATTGTTCCGCCTAACTCACGCGGAATACCCAGTTTGAGTTGTAAGCCAAGCTGCGCACCCAGTTTCACACCCGCAAATAAGATCGAGACGATCAGCACACCGAAGGGGTGTGATTGTCCAAGAATTGCTGCTGTCAAACCATCAAAACCTAAACCAACGGAAAATCCTGTCATGAGACGCCGATGGACGCCGAGCACCTCAATCGAACCCGCCAAACCAGCCAAAGCGCCGCTGATGATCATCGCGCGAATGGCTGCTTTCTTGCTGGGTACACCACCATACAGAGCAAACCTTGTCGCCTGTCCAGCCATGCGCTGCTCATATCCACTTTTTGTCTTCCATAGATAAATAAATATAACCACAACTGCAACGATCGCAATAATAAAACCAACGCCCCATTTTGAACCAGGTAAGAAGGTCATCAATTCTGCTGTTTCATCAATGATCGGTGAATGGGCAGTGGTTGATTTGTCCCCGCGCAGCGGGAACTGCACCATATACTCGGTAAATAGCATAGCGATAGTATTTAAAACAATCGTTGCCAGGAGCTCATTCACTCCTAACCTCACTTTCAATACACCCGGGATGTACCCATATAAAGCGCCGGCGAGCATGCTTGCGATAATGATGACTGATTGGTGCACACCGCTTGGTAAATGGATGGCATAGCCGAGCCAGGCCGCGACGACAGAGCCCATAAGGTATTGACCTTCCTGCCCGATGCTGAACATGCCCGAGCGGAAAGCGACTACCGCCGAAAGACCGGTCAGGATCATTGGGGTTGCCCGCTCCAAAGTCGAAAGGATCGCGCAGTTACCGATCTTTTCGCAACCAAACCCTTTTTGTAAGAGGATCTTGTAGGATTCAAGTATTGGCTGCCCGGTAATTGCGATCAGTATAGCCATTAACAGCAGCCCAGAGATGATCGCGAGTGCCGGTATTAAGATAGCGTCGAAAATTTTTCTAAAACGTTTATTTTTCATGATCGCCTATCCTTTCTTCCCGGCAGGTTCCAGAGAACCGCCAGCCATGAGAATGCCAATTTCATCTTCCTTGGCTTCGGAGGCGTTCAGTTCACCCTGGATGTCTCCGTTATAGAGCACAACGATGCGGTCTGCCAGAGATAAGATCTCTTCCAGTTCCACAGAAACGAGCAGTACGCCTGCGCCGCTGTCTCTTGCTTCGATCAGTGTTTTATGGACAAATTCAATACTGCCCACATCCAGGCCGCGGGTTGGCTGGTTGGCGATAATGAATGACGGTGAACCGGATAATTCCCGCCCGACCACAACTTTTTGCAGGTTTCCACCAGAGAGTTTTGAGATTCCCTCACCTGGTTCAGCGGCTTTGATTGAGAACGCGTCCACCACATCGTGTGCGAATTTACGGATGGATTTCCCAAGCAAAAAGCCAAATTTGCTGAATTCCGACATGTTGTAGCGCGAAATGATCAGGTTCTCATCCAGGGTCGTCTCCAGGTTCAAGCCGACACCCATGCGGTCCTCAGGAATATGGGCAACACCCGCGTCGCGCCGCTCGCGGACAGTCGTTTTGGTGACGTCCTGCCCTTCATGTAGTATTTGTCCACCATCGATTCCCCGCATACCTGAAATAGCTTCAACTAATTCAGTCTGTCCGTTCCCGCTCACACCTGCGACACCCAGTATCTCGCCTTCGTGTACTTTGAATGACACATGTGAAATAGCAGCCAAACCATTCACATCGGCTACGCTGATATTGTTCGCTTCGAAAACAGGTTTGCCTTTCTTTATTTTTTTCTTCTTCACACGCAGCAGAACTTCACGCCCAACCATCATATGTGCCAGTTCTGGAATATTCGTATCCTTTACTTTCACCGTTCCGACCATCTTACCGTTGCGCATCACGCTGACGCGGTCAGCAACATTCATCACCTCTAATAATTTGTGGGTGATGAAGATGATCGAGTATCCCATCTTTGAAAGCTGTCTGACAACAGTTTCCAGCTCCTTTACTTCCTGCGGTGTCAGCACCGAAGTCGGTTCATCCAGAATGAGGATCTTCGCTTCCCGCTGCAGCACCTTCAGGATCTCAACACGCTGCTGCATGCCGACCGGGAGGTCACGGATCCTTGCTTTGGGGTCAACCGGTAGATTAAATTTTTCTGCCAGTGCCTTTACCGCTTTATTCTCAGAAACCTGAGAAATAAATCCGGCAGAATTTGGTTCAATCCCCAGCATAATATTCTCAGCGATTGTAAACGAAGGTACGAGCTTAAAATGCTGGTGGACCATACCGATACCGTTCTTGATCGCGTCATCGGGATGGTTGATCTCAACTTTCTCTCCATTAACAAACACTTCCCCCGCATCTGGCTTAATAAGACCATAGAGGATGTTCATCAATGTCGTTTTACCTGCTCCATTTTCTCCTACCAGAGCATGTACTTCGCCTGCTTCAACGGAAAGGTTGACATTGTCATTCGCCTGAACATCAGTTGAACGAAAGTATTTCTGAGTGCCTCTCATTTCCAATGCGCTTGCCATGCAATCATCCTCCTTCATAAAGACCCCGGGGAATTATCCCCGGGGTTTAGGAATTTAAAATCTTTTATGTGTTATTCAGCTGGAATATAAGGATCGCAGACAGCGGTAGGCGCTAACGAATCACAAACTTCGTATGCTCCACTTACGATCTTGGCACGATAATCATCCACCAGTGACTGGGCTGCGGGAAGTTTGGCAACCATTTCAGCTGGACCATTATCCGCGAACGTGGTTGAGCCCTCATCCCAGGAAACCCCGGCAAAACCATCACCCAGACCGAACGCAAAGAACCCACCAGCAAATGTGCCGTCTACATATTGCTGGATTGCATCATACGTGGCCATATCCACTCGCTTGATCATCGAGGTGATGATCGACCCGGGCTGGATATCATCCTGATTGGAGTCCACACCAAAAGCGTAAAGTCCGCGCTGCGCCGCAGCTTCAAGCACACCTTCGCCTGAGCGGCCGGCAACCTGGTAGACAATATCTGCGCCCTGGTCATACTGGCCAAGCGCTGTTTCCAGACCGAGGGTCGGGTTGGCAAAGTCAAAACTGAGATAACTCACCAGCACTTCACAATCTGGGCATGCTTCAGCGACACCCTGTTCGTAACCGTACGTGAATTGGTTCATGCCAGGGGAATCACCGCCAACAACAGCACCGACAATTTTGGTGTCGGTCATTGAGCCTGCGATAAGTCCGATCAAGAAGCTGCCTTCATGCACCTCAACAAGATATGAGGACATGTTTTCTGGTAATGTCTCTGCCCAAACTTCAGACGGTGAAGAGAAGAATACGTCTGGAAATTCTTGCGCTACACCCATGAACATCTCAGCGTCCATTGCAAGACCGAGAACAAGACCATACCCTTCTGCAACTGCACCGCGTAAAGCCGATTCATGCTCGGAAACGCCATTGGTTTCAATAATGTCGCATTTCACAGGTAATTCAGCATTCGCGCGTTCAATTCCCCGTGCAGAGGAATCAATGAAAGATCGGTCTCCAAGGGGGTTGGGTGTGATCAGCGCACAAGTGAGTACGGGTTCTTCCGCTGCTACTTCTTCTTCAACTGCCACAGCTTCTTCCGCAGGTGCTTCTTCCGTGGCTGCGGGACCGCAGGCAGTGATAAGCAGGGAACCGATCAGTAATACTGTTAATACTAACAACATTCTCTTTTTCATTCTTTTCTCCTATTTTTATTAGATTAATATATGAGTTTAATTATATATTTATTGTTTAGGCAGGCGACCTCCTTTTATAAATTAATATTCAACAAACTTCATTTGAATCGATTTGCAGATATTTTTTCGTTATGAATTAATTTAATACACTTACAGTTTGTAGAACAATTTATATAATTATATATCTGCTTTTAGTCGTTTATTTCATTTAATAAATATGCAACCTTAAAGATTCTGCTCACCGCGCAAACGGTTTGGCTCTCTGCGCCAGATAAAAATCTTCATCATTTGTGATGAAACGGTCCGCATAACCAGCCGATCCCATCCTGTCTATCATCTCAGCAATCGCATCCCTATCTTCCATTATATATTTCTGCGGGGATCCAGGTATTTTGAGGAAGTACCCATTTCTTCCAACCAAATTACAAATTTCTTATGAAGTTCCTCAACAACCTCTGGGAATTCCTGGTATACATTTTTTTGATGACCCGGGTCATCCTTTGTTCGATACAATTCAACTGGCTGACCTTGAACACCAAAAAGTAAATCCCATTCCCCATCTGTAATCGTGCTTGGAGAAATTTCAATTACTTCACGAGCGGCATCATCAACCGTCTTGGATAATTGCCCAACTTCTTCAAATGGGGCGCTGGTCACTACAAAATCATGGATTGAATCGGTTTCTTTTCTAACCAGGGGAAGAATTGATTTCGCTTGTATGCTTTCAACAAGGTCTGCTCCTGCCAACTCGAGTATTGTCGGATTGAGATCCGGTGCGCTTACCAATCCAGAAATTCGCTTGCTTTCTTGGCCAGGTAGATGCATAAGCAATGGTACTTTGGTCACTTCCTGATGAAGGGGTGAGCTGAATACAATTTGATCTGAAACAGTTAAACCTTTTGCAAATCCATCTTCAAATTTGGTTCCGTCTGACCACTGAAAACGGCGTTTGCCAAATAAGCCATGCTCACCAAAATAAAATCCATGGTCGGAAGTGAAAATGATCGCTGTATCTTCAAACAAGTTTTGTACGCGTAACCTTTCCATCAAGTAACCAAACCAATGGTCCACCATGGATATCTCCCCTTTGTAACAGGCACGCGCGATTTCCATATCTCTTTCTGTGTATCCATCTTCTTTATAATCCCAATAATTGGGATTAACGATTTCCCCTTTGTAATCAGGTAAATATGGCTTTATATAGTGTGCTGGAGGATCCCAGGGCTCATGTGGATCCCAGGTATCAATATACATGAAAAATTTCTCTTCATGATGTTGATATAACCAATCCCCGGCTTCTTTGAATGTTTTTGCTGCGCAGTAGCCCATTTCTTCAGATACAGGTCGATGTAAATGCCTGAATTCTCGTTCAGTTCCATCAAACTGGCCGCGTACATAAATAAATTCCTGAAACCCTCGATCATAACCATATCCCCTTCGGCTCAAGAAAGGTGTATCTCCAATCGCCACTGTTGCATAACCTGCCTGGCTCAAGTTTTGAGCCAGCGTTATCTCGCTTTGAGGCAAGGGTCCCCATGGCAAGTAAGTGAAGGTGAATTGACCTGTCAGCAGGTCCGCCCGCATCGGTACAGTAGGGA
>JAUSPC010000041.1 GCA_030655835.1 Pelolinea sp. | reverse complement strand
CTTGACAGACGCTTTCTTAGATGCAACGCCCATGATACCAGGTGGACACCACCACCAGGGTGGCAGGCAATGGACGCTGTGACAGGATATGGGTTATTTAGTCCCTACCCCCCTCCATTAGAATATTCAGGAACTCCCGCTTCACTAGGCGGTAGTGCGGATGGTATGCAGCACGGTAAGCAGGGGAATGCCGCAGGATCGGGAAATTATTTTCCACGAGCCAATCAGTGAATTCAGTGACCTCTTCAATAGAGAATTTTCTGCAGCGGTTATCCGCGCACAGACGTGAAAAAGTATCCCAGCCGTCGGTCAGGTCTTTTTTATCTGTCTTGAAAATACTGGCTGTCCACAAGCACAGCGTCGATAATGCCTGAGGTTTGCCGCTGCGTGCTTTCAATGGCGCGAAATGCACACGCACCAGCTCGCCGTCCGGTCGGATCATCTCCCACAGCGCCTGGTTCTCATCCGCTTCAGTTTCCTCGAATTCACGAAACAGCCGTTCCTCAAATTCCTTGGGGTCTGCGGAATAATAATAAGCGCCCATCGCCCCCTGATAGATCAGTACATACGCATCCTGAACATCCATATCGGGGTAGCGGTTCAAATGGCTGATCAGCAGGTTAAACACCTCTGTGTGTGATTTCCATAAATTTCCAATTGTCACATTCCCAATGTTGATCGCCATGCGTCACCCTAAAAAAAATTCAATTTATCCTTGATCAGATACCTTGATTTTACAGGAATTATGCCTGATTGGCACATGTTTCCTTTTATAAAACCTTCTTTTCACTGCGCATCCAGGCCGCCATGAGCACCGCCGCGATCAGCGCCGCCCCCGCGCCGAACAAAAAAGGCGCCGATGGGCCAAACCCATTCCAGTTTCCGGCTCCCTGCCACAGGAACCCCGCGATCAGGGATGCTGGCAGATCAATGATTCCCAGAACAGCATTATACGTCCCATAAGCAGTGCCGCGCAATTCTACCGGTACTAGGTCCGCGACCATCGCTTTCGATGTGCCGTACGCCAGTCCGTAGTAAAACCCGTACAGGATATACAACACCCAGATATGCCAAACGGTATTGGCCAATCCAAAACCCAGGTACACCAGCGCGTACACAACCCAACCGCCGATGATCATCTTCTCCCTGCCGATCCGGTCAGACAGCGAGCCGGCCGGTGTGGAGATCAATGTATACACCAAATTAAAAACTGCCAGCAGCGCCAGTATCCCGGTCACGCTCATCCCTCGTTCCTGCGCGCGCAGAACAAGGAACGCGTCAGATGAATTTCCCAGGTCAAACAGCCCCACGATCAGCATGAACATGACGAAGCGTTTCCCCAGCGCTTTGAAGGCGATCTTGGGAGCTTCCCGCGCGCCTTCTATCTTGGTCTCTTTCGCGCCGATCGCCAATGAGAGTACCGCTAAAAATGCCGGGATAAGACTGACCAGCACCACCGTCCGGAATGTACCCATCCCCAAATTCAGTTCAGTTGACTGCGCCGCCCATACCAAACCGAGCGCGATCAGCAGCCCCACCATCGCCCCGCCCGTGTCCGCTGCCCTGTGGAACCCGAACGCCAGCCCGCGCTGCTCCGGTTTGATCGAGTCCGCCACCAGCGCGTCCCGCGGCCCTGTGCGGATGCCCTTCCCCACCCGGTCTGCCCAGCGCACCCCCGCCACCCAGCCCCAGCTGTTGGCAAAATAAAAGAACGGTTTCGCCAATGCCGATAGTCCATAGCCCGCCACAGCCAGCCACTTGCGTGCTTTGAGTTTATCCGACAGCCGCCCTGAGAACAATTTCAGAATACTGGCGGTGGATTCAGCCACCCCTTCGATCAATCCAATGATATTCATTTTCACGCCCAGAATATTGGATAAGAATAACGGGATGATATTGATCACCATCTCGCTTGAAATATCCATGAAGAAACTGGTCAGGCTCACCGCCCAGATGTTGCGCGGAAGGTCTTTGATGGGCGTTCTTGATTTTTCTGTATTCATGCCTACTCCTCGTTGATCTCGCTGATAAGTTCAGCTGTATGCGCGCGGGCTGTCTCCAGCGCCTTGGCTCCGTATGCCGTGATGCGATAATAGCGGCGGCGTTTTCCGTTCACCACCTTTTTCTCACTTTCCAACAATCCTTTTTCTTCCAGCGCGTGCAGCATCGGATAAAGCGTCCCTGGACCCACCTGGTATCCATGCCGTGCCAGCTCCGTCATTAATGCCAAACCGTATACACGGTCCCTGCTGGCGTGGTATAAAATATGGATCCGTATGAACCCAATGTATAGATCGTGGATGAGTGGATCTTTCATTATCGCCTTCCAATATCGCTAAACGATATTATAAAGAAGCTGTTGGCTGATGTCAAGTTTTTTCATTTTTTGTAACCTTTTGGTACTTCTTGTAACCTTTAATAAACAGAGCTCACCCATATCGCTCACTAATACTTGAATCCCACAGAAATCCGCTATACTGTAAACATATATATTATTCAAAAGGAGTGATAAATGCAACTCTTGATCCGCTGGATAATCTCCACCCTCGCGCTCTTCGCCGCGGCCTATCTCATCCCCGGCATCCGCGTGGAAGACCCCAATGCCTGGATGGTATACGCCCTTATGGCGCTCATTCTTGGGTTGGTGAATGCCATCATCCGCCCCTTCCTGAAGCTGCTTTCCTGTCCGCTCATCCTCTTGACTCTGGGTGTATTTGTGCTCGTCATCAACGGCGCGTCCTTCCTGCTCGCCGCCCGCATCGCGGAAGCGCTTGGTGTGGGCTTCTATGTGGATGATTTCTGGTCAGCTGTACTGGGCGCGCTTGTAGTCAGTGTCATAACCGTATTCTTCACTGTCTTTCTCAAAGACGGAAATGAGAGGCGCAGGCCGGTTAACAAATAGGTCAATCAGCCAGATATACGACCATATTTCCCAACACAGACCAGGTGTTCTCGAAGTTCTCGTAAGGGATATCGTAAAACTTGCCATTATTCATATAACGAATGGTCTCCTCGTTATAGCCAGTCAGGATGACCACGTGCTCATACGCCGCCACGGTCACAGGAGTGCCCGCTTCATCAATATATTCATATGGAAATGCCTCCCACACAGTTCCCGATCACCCACGCAATCACAGGTTGCCCTGAAGCGATCTCGCGTTTGATCTCCTTGATCGTGAATCCCTTCACACCTGCCGCTTTCATCCCATAATATTCCTGCAGGACCGCCGCGACCGGAGCCGCATGCACGCCATACGCATACGGCGGCACCTGCCCCCAGGGGCCGTCCACGCTGCCAACAAACCCCAGGTCAGGGTTGTCAGAGAAAGGCAGCCGGATTTGAAAGTTAAATTCGCTCACCGTCACGCCAAAATAATCCGCCCAGTCCACCGCCGCGGACGTTTCGCACCCAATACCAAAATACTGTCGGTGCCCCCAAATATCCCAGATATAGTGCGAGACCGGCAACTCCGTGCTGGCCTTGCCAACCTCAAGGTTATGGTTTTCATCTACCTGCTGAGTAACCTCGATAGACGATCCGTCTGCGGGATCCTGCTTGATCGGCAGCGCTGTCGCCATCAACTCAGGCGGCGGTTGATATGCCTTTAAAGTGAGTGCGGCCAGCGTCGCAACCACACTCTCTTCTGTGACCAGGGATATGGGTATCTCGCTCGCGCAGGATACAAACAGCAAATACCCAAAAACAGCCGCGGTAAACAAGAGCTTCTTCAATCGTTAGTACCCCGTGATAAATACATCTGTCTTAGGCAGGGTCTGTACCTGGATGGCAGCTTCACCCCCCACCGGACAGTGATATTCGCACGCTCCGCATCCAATGCATAATTCCCGCAGCACATACGGGCGCTTGATGTTGAAGGCATTTCCCTGAATGTCCGTTGCCTGCACTTCTTCCAAACGGATCGCTTTCTCACCCAATGGACACATCTCTTCACAGACACCGCAAATGGTGTTGTAGGCCCAGGGCAGGCAGCGGTCCTTGTTGATGCTCGCCAGGCCGATCAGGGTCACCTGTTTTTCCTCGAGGCTGATTGGCGGGATCGCGCCGGTCGGGCATACCTGAATGCACGCGCTGCAATTAAAGCTGCAGTACCCCAATCTTGGAACAAGGTGCGGTGTGAACACATTCTGGAATCCGCCTTCCAGCAAACTCGGCTGTAATCCCTGCGTCGGGCACACACGCACACACTCCCCGCACCGCATACACACCGACGTAAAATCGGTCAGTGCGGCACCGGGCGGGCGGATCATCCGTTCCGGCTCTCGCCGCTGGATGGTTTCGATTCCTAACAGGGACACGCCAGCGGCAGTCCCAGCCATCGTCCGAAGTACCTGCCTGCGGGATGGGTCATACAGCTGCCCTTCGGCGAGTTTCAAGAGTGGGGTATGCGCCGGGAAGGAGATCGCTCCAACCGGGCACTCCGCAGCACAGTCATAGCAGTAGATACACTCCGCGGGATCGCTGGCAAAATTCTTTTCCTTGTCGATCGTCCCAGTCGGACACGTTTGCGCGCACAATCCGCAGTTAGTGCATACTTCGCTGACCTCCCTGTGGAAAACAGCCAGTCTGGAAAACAAACCCAGCATCCCGCCCAACGGGCATAAATACCTGCACCAAAAGCGCTCCGCGATCCGATTTAGGCCAACAATGATCGCAAAGAAAAAGAAGATAGGGAGCGCTGCAATAAAAACCGACTCAATCCCCTGAAAAAGCGGCAGCAGTATGTTTGAATTGATCACATCCAAAACCGGCCAAAGCGCATCAAATTTATATAAGAAGCTCTCAATTCCAAACACCAAAAAGCGCAGACCAGGCCACAGCACTACCGTCATTGTGCGGGTGAAGATAGAGATGGGATCCGTGATAATGAGGGTCTGGTTGCCCAAAACTGCCGCGAAGAGAAGCGCTCCAAACAGCAGAAATTTCACCGTGCGCCATTTTGGTGAAACCTTGATCTTTTTATCGCGTTTCCCGGGAGTGATCCAATCCAGCGTTGCTCCCATAGGGCACAACCATCCGCACCACACGCGGCCGAAAATAACCGCGCCTAGCAGATTGACGAGCGCATACAGCAGTCCGGCTATCAAAGTACGGCCTGCGAGCATGGCTGTGGCAGCGATCAGTGGATCCAGCCGATAAAATAAGTCGCTCTCAAGAGGAGGCTGCCCTAAATACACGGCCTGTACAAAGAGGAACATGAACAGTGCAAAGGATAGGATCTGGCTTCCTTTTCGGAGCCGCCTGACCAACCTGGGCTTCATAATGAAAGTTCCTCGATCTTAATGAAACCTAGATCCAGCGTACCCAAGCCCATGTTGGCTGCGGCACGGATATAACCGATATCGCTGCCGGTTTTATCAAACAAAGTAGCTGCGTAACTGTCCGCCGCGACCACATCCGCGCTGGCAATGACCGTATTGGACATTTTGACATCATTCAAATTTCCGCCGGTAGGACCGTTGTGCATCAATGTCCGAACACCATCGACCACGGTCAGCGCGGGGCGAACCCGGCTGACAAGATCAGCGATACGCTGGTCAATATTCGAGTGAATTTGTCCGCGGTTAAGGATCGTCCCCATCATATTCTTGCAACCCAGGGTCAATCCGGTTGTCCCGTGGTGTTTCGCGATCGGCACATTAATGACCACGTCCGCGTCCAATATATCCTGATAGAATTTCCAATCCTTTATATCAACACCATCAGGGATCTCATTCGACCGGAATTTATTGCTGTTCATCACTTCCATTTCTCCCCCAACCGCACTTACAGCCCCCTTGATCCCGCTTTTCTGGTAGGCGCTTTTCGCGGTACCGCCAAAAGGATTATCCATGACCCGCACCCGTCTCGCGCCTGCCCCCAGGCATAGGCTGACCAACGCCGCAACCACTTCTGGATTGGTCGTTGCACCATATTCGTAGGAATAATAATCCGTACAAATGTTGGGTTTGATGATCACATTTGCCCCACTGGAGACAAACCGTTCTATCCCGCCAAGTGCGGCAACAGCCCGTCTGGCCATTTCACCCGGGTCTTCCCCGCGTATAACAGATATATACACATCACCATAAGATGGTTTTTCGTCTGTTGGTGATGTTTCTTTAGCGGTTTCTTGGCCGCTAACACTTGTAGCTTGTTTTTCAACTTCCGCTAATGGCGTTGGCAAGGGCTGCTTAGGTTTCTGGGTGCAGCCTACCAAATACAAGCCCGCACCGGAAAGGCTGATCGTTCTGAGGAAATCCCTGCGATTAACGTGTTCTTTTTTTGACATAAACATCTCCTGTCTATATCCACAACCAATACATCAATTTTCCCGCATCTTGTTTAAATTGTAACATTCAGAACTGAGCAGAAAGAAAACGCTCTAAAACACCAGTCGACATACGCGATAGCGTTTATAGATCTTAGCGCCAATCCGGTCAGCTAACACAGGCGTACGCGGATTATCTTCGGATGTAAGCGACATATCAGCCCAATCATATCCTTTTACAAGCAGCGCCTTCGACATTTCGGAAAATAGCAGGATCGCTACGCCGCTCCCCCAATATTCAGGAAGCACCAACACGCTCTTAATAGCCGGACTCTTAAGCGTTTTACGGGAATACCACCAGTCTGATATTCATCCCACTCAATTGCATCCGGAAGAATGGACCAGGGAAGCACATGGGCTGCACCCACACCGATACCAGCCATCACACATAGAAAAACCACATATGCAACAGCATAGTACAAGGTTAAACCAACACTGCTGCTGAAAGGGGGTTTGTACCACATCATAATAAACGCCAATGCAAATGGGATCGCGCCAAACAACAGAAAAGGTCGGCGGCGGCCCCACTTTGTTCTTGCCCGGTCCGATATACGGTCAATTAGCGGATCATTAATATACTCCCAGATTTTACCGACTAAAATGGCGATGCCTGCTACTGCAGGTTTGATCAGCACAACATCCGTTAAAAAAAATAAAAATATGCCCCGACGATCGTTGTTGTAAGACTGAACCCAAGATCCCCCGCCCCATAAATTATTTTAGTGATCCGAGAAAGTTTGCTTTTCATGGTCTTTTATCCTCTATTTCTATAAGATAAGATCTAAATTTGATTGTATCAAAAAAGAAAATAGGGTTGTTTTTGGAGCCACTTTTGAAGCCTACCCTTTGGTTTAATATCAGTGTTGAGGTCTTTGGAATTCGCCCTCCGAACCATTACCTCATGTCCGATGCCCTGCCCCCATTGGGGGCAGGCGTGTCTTGAAAACAAATAAAGAGAGGGAAAAATATACAGCAAAACTGATCGCCGCCAAGCGTTGAAAGGAGAATAAATAGGTGTATTAAAAACATGATACTTCTCATTGCTGTTGCAGTGGGTTTGATAAGTGGTTTAGTGCGAGCGAAAATATCAGGGAATCACATGCGAATGGTTGATGTCCGCTACTTGTGGATAGTTCTGGTCGCATATATTCCTCAATTTTTCACTTTCTACTTCTTACCCACGCAAAATCTCATTCATGACAACTGGGTGCCATTCATATTGGTCACCTCTCAGGCTCTATTGATCATTTTTGTATGGATCAATCGGAAAACCGAAGGTTTTTGGCTGCTTGGCTTGGGATTGTTGTGCAATTTCACTGCGATCGTCTTGAATGGCGGATTAATGCCAATCATGCCTGAGACCCTGCATCGGATGTTCCCATCCGGGATAGATAGTGCTCTTGAGATAGGTAAAAGAGTCGGGTTGGGAAAAGATATTCTCTTAATTAAAGAGGAAATAACGCTCTGGTTTCTAGGAGATATCTTCACACTCCCGCCCTGGATGTGTTATCCACTTGCCTTTAGTTTTGGTGATATATTTCTAAGTATAGGGGCTTTCTGGCTGCTTTTTGAGCTGGGCCGGCCTCAAAAAAACCCACAGGAGGTATCACTATGATACAAGCACTTACCAACCGCCATCAGCAAGAATCGTTACCAGGGAAAAACGAATACAGCCGGATCCTATCAGCAGCAGTGATCAACAACCATTTCAGGCAAATGCTGCTAAACGATCCCGTCAAAGCCATTTCAAATGGCTACAGCGGCGAACAATTTAAGATCAACAGCGAAGAAA
>JAUSPC010000038.1 GCA_030655835.1 Pelolinea sp. | reverse complement strand
GACCAATGATAATAACCTTTGATTTGCCAGTTAGAGTTCGCCGCACGCCAGACCTGGTGCAAATGTTGGATGAGATAAGCCGGGCGCATGCTGTCTTTGGAATCATCGATACCATTCTCAGTCACATAGATCGGCAGATTGAACTGATGGGCCCATTTCAACGCGGTGTACATTCCATGTGGCATATTTGCGATAAAACCAGTCTCGCTGCTCCGAGCGTCTTCCGGATAGTATCTGCGGTGAAACACTTCTTTTATAGCAGATGGTTTGAACTCGACCTTGTCAGTGCTGTAATAATTCACGCCGATAAAATCCTGTGTCCCGATCGCCTCAGGAACTAGATCTTTCTTTAAGGAAAAATTGAAAACCCCATTTGAAATAGCGGTTGAGAAAGAATCGTTAAAACTTTTTGATAAAAATTTTGTGATCCAGACATCCGGAGGAAACCATGGGCGGGATGGTTCTAAGCCGCGGTAATTTTTCGAATACCCCACCTTGGCATCCGTCTGTAGTTCATGGATGATCCTGTAAGCCGCTGCGTGCCCTTTGAGCAGGTTGAGCATCACAGAATATGTGGCGCGCATATCCTTTTTCCCGGGAGGAAAACTGCCTTCCAGATATCCGCCATTTGAATAAATGGCGGGTTCATTGATCGTTACCCATAAATTAACCAGGTCTTTGAGCGCAGAAACCGCTTTGCGGACAAATTTTGCAAAGTGGCGCGGTGTGGCATCGTTTTCCCAGCCGCCCTGCTCGTAGATCCAAAGTGGGTCGGTGAAATGATGCAGGGTGACCATTGGCTCAATACCCAACCCCCGCATACCCTTAAGCATGTCTCGGTAAAACGATAGCGCGTTTTCATCCCACGTGTCCGGTGTGGGTTGGATCCGGCTCCATTCGATCGATAAGCGGTGTGAATTTTGCCCTTCGTTAGCCGCGTTGGTGAGGTCTTCTCGCCAGCGTCCATTCCACCAATCGCAGGCGTTCCCCGCCCGCTGACCTTCTAATATCCGGCCGGGTTCATTTTCCCACGCGAACCAATTGTTATTCTCGTTGAAGCCCTCAACCTGGTGTGCTGCAGTTGCAGTTCCCCATAAAAAACCGTTTGGAAAACGGTAGATTCCTTCAGGCATATTTGGATCTCCTTTTGTATTTCGAGATTGTCACTCTGAAATATTATAAATGAATCTATTGGATGCAGCGGGCTGAAGATGGCTGTGCGGTAAAATACATATAGCGTGGTACAATCACGCGTTCATTTTGTCAAAGGAGCGCCTTTTATGAAAACAAGTTTCCATAAGGAATTTCCCAATCATTTTAAACTTCCGGATCGTATCAACCGTTTAGGTGAATTAGCGTATAACTTATGGTGGGCCTGGAACCCCAGTGGAATGCGTTTGTTCTTGCTGCTCGACCGGAGGTTATGGGAGATGGTAACCCACAACCCGATCGCGTTCTTACATCAGATCGATCCGCAGCGGTTTAAGGATGCTGAAAAAGATACGTACTACTTAGAGGAATATGATCGCGTAATGGCGAAATTTGATGCTTACATGAGCGGGATGGATGCCTGGTTTGCTGGAAGTTACCCCCAATTTAAAAACAACCAGATGGCGTATTTTTCTTTTGAATTCGGTCTCCATGAATCGATGCCTTTTTATGCTGGCGGTTTGGGGATCCTCTCGGGGGATCATCTAAAGGAAGCCAGTGATCTGGGAATGCCCCTGATCGGTGTCGGATTCATCTATAAAGAGGGTTATTTTGTCCAGAACATCACAGAAGATGGTTGGCAGGAAACAAGTCATTACCATTTTAATTTTGAAGAAATGCCGATCATTTCAGTCGTTGATGAGGAGGGCAAACCAATTACCATATCTGTTGAACTGCCCGGTAGAGAAGTAAAAACCAGGATCTGGATGATCCAGGTTGGTCGTGTACCATTATTCCTGCTGGATTCCAGCATCCCGGAAAATCAACCAAAAGACCGCAATCTCACTTCCCGCCTCTACAGCAGCGATTTGGAAGTGCGCATCTCGCAGGAAATCCTTTTGGGTATTGGAGGTGTTCGCGCACTGCGGCGCTTGGGTTATGAGCCCTCACTCTGGCACATGAATGAAGGCCACTCGGCGTTCCTGACGTTAGAACGTGTTCGCGAATTAGTCAAACAGGGCAGCAGTTTTGAAGATGCCGCAGCAATTGTGCGTAAGAACAATGTATTTACCACCCATACACCTGTCCCCGCGGGAAACGACTCATTTCCGCTCTGGTTGATCGATAAATATTTCCCGGGTTATTGGGAAGAGTTGAAATTGACAAGAGAGCAGTTCATTGAAATTGGAAAGCAAACCCAATCCTGGGGCGACACATTCAGTATGCCAGTGCTGGCACTGCATCTATCCAATCACACTAATGCGGTTTCTGAACTGCATGGGGAAGTGGCAAGGGATATGTGGAATTTTCTATGGCCTGAAAAGAAAGTGGACGAGGTGCCGATTGAAAGCATCACCAATGGTATCCATGTCGGTTTTTGGCTTGCCCGTAGGATGGGACTTCTGTTTGAACGTTATTTGGGTGTTGATTGGTACGATCATCTGGATGAACCCGATCTTTGGACCCGAATAGAAAATATTCCCGATTTGGAGCTATGGGATGTTCGCAGACATATGAAACGTAAATTAATTAACTACACGATCGAGAGCGCCCGAGACCATTGGCAGTCTGGAAACCGCCATGCGTCCCAGGTGATCGCGGATGGTGTCATGCTGGATCAATATTCGCTAACCCTGGGGTTTGCTCGCAGGTTTGCGACCTATAAGCGTGCCGATCTCATATTTTCGGATTATGATCGCCTGCTTCGGTTGGTTTCGAATCGTGATATGCCTGTGCAGATCATTTTCGCTGGTAAAGCACATCCAGCGGATGAACCTGGCAAACTGCTGATCCAACAGGTATATCGAGCTGCCAAGGACTACCGCTTTTGCGGCAGGATCGTTTTCCTTGAGGACTATGACCTTAATATTGCTCGATTAATGGTGCAGGGAGTGGATGTTTGGATGAACACGCCCCGCCGTCCCAACGAAGCATCGGGTACATCTGGTATGAAAGCATCCCTGAACGGCACCTTGAATTTCTCCGTCCTGGATGGATGGTGGCGGGAGGGATATAACGGTAGTAATGGTTGGGCAATTGGAAATGATGTGGATTATGATGATCCTGATGAGCAGGACAAGAAAGATGCGGCGAGTTTATATGATAAGTTAGAGAATGAGATTATTCCCATGTATTATCAAAATCGCGCCATGGGAGATGTCTCTCAGGAGTGGATCGCGAAGATAAAAGAAAATATGCGAACATTGGCCTGGCAGTTCAGCACGCGCCGCATGCTCAAGGATTATCTGCAAAAGATGTATCTGCCCGCTTTGAAGGAAAGGTAATAATAAAAATAGGTAATAAATGAATACTATTTTTTCTTCCACGAATATTTGGCTGATCGCTTT
>JAUSPC010000035.1 GCA_030655835.1 Pelolinea sp. | reverse complement strand
TTTATCTTGACAGTGATTAGATCGCCTTCTTTTGATGGTCTTGACACATCCTCTGCGGTTGCATAATTTGTTTGAAGATCGGAAATAACTCGATCAATTTCCTTTTTTTGTACCTTTGGGAGTTTGTAAGGCAATCTAGTATCCAAGTAATCTTTTAGATCAACTTCAGGTTCAAGAGGAACAATAAATTTATATTTTGGTGGATTTTTATTGATTATGTCGTTTAATTTACCCGGTCCGTAAGGTTTGATCCCTGCCTCTTTTATTATCTCAGGGTAGATTTTATTAACTAATTCCTCAACAGCACGTTCCTCAATTAACTCCTCCCCGTATATTCGCGCGATCACATCATACGGGGCTTTACCTGGTCTAAACCCAGGGATCTTTGATTCTCTTGATATATTTCTCGATGCAATAGATTTAAATTGATCAAATTGTTTTTGTTCAATTTCAGCAATTATTTCGACTTGGTGATTCTTTAATTCTTTTTTTTCTAATTTCAATGGAATACCTCAATAATAAAATTTATGGGGAAGGAGGGACTTGAACCCTCACGCCTTGCGACACATGGTCCTAAGCCATGCCTGTCTGCCAATTCCAGCACTTCCCCAAAGCCTACAAATTATATGTCATTGAAAAATATCCGTCAACAGAAAAACGTATTTTACTTTGACTATTATTTTCGTATTATTCTCATAAATATGCTTATTTGACAAATAATCTGATTCTTATAAAGAAAATAAAAAAGGCTGCGGCGGCGGCGCAGCCTTTTTACACGATATTAGTTTATTTTTTAGTTAGGAGAATTCTTGCGTCTGCAACTTTAAGGCCATCTCCTTCATCATAGACCAAAACCGGATTCGCATCTGATTCACTTATCTCATCATGGAGATCATAGATCATATTGGCGTATCGGCAAATAGTGTCTGCGAGTGCTTCACGGTCTCTTGGCTTTTCACCGCGAATACCAGCTAAAATTGGAGCACCTTGAATTTCATTTAACATTTCTTTTGCTTGTTTCTTGGAGAATGGTGCGACCCTGAAGGTTACATCCTTTAAGACTTCCACGAAGATCCCGCCCAGTCCGAACATTAAGGTTGGCCCAAATGTTGAATCGTTTACGGATCCCAAAATAACTTCAGTGCCCCATGGGGCCATTTCCTGGATGACAACACCAATGATCTCAGCGTCTTCTTTATATGCCTTAGCATTCTTGAGGATCTCGTTATAGAATTTCCTGACATCTTCGACTGAGTTTACATCAACTTTTACCCCACCAGCATCTGATTTGTGGAGGATATCAAGAGATACGATTTTCATGACAAGTGGAAAGCCGATTTCCTCTGCAAATGAAACTGCTTCGTCCTCTGATGTAGCAATTTTCGCGTAGGTGACTGGTAAACCGTACGCTTTAAATACCTGTTTTGATTCAAGTTCTGTTAATGAATCGCGTCCTACGTTTCGAGCGAAATTTATGACCTTCAGCGCTTCATCCCGATCCACATCATCAAATTTTGCGGGAGCGTCCAAAGTATCCATTCTTATCTTTGCATATTCTTTAAGCGCACCAATAGCATTTAATGCCACATCTGGACCGCCGTATGCTGGGATACCATTCTCGACCAACCAACGCATTGCCTTATCTGACCTTTCACCACCAACGAATGAAACAACGATCGGCTTATCTTTAATTCCAGTGCTGTCTACCGCTTTCTTGATTGATTTTGCAATGCCTAATGGGTCGGTCATTGCGGTTTCGCAATAAAGAATCACCAGGCCATCAACCCATTTGTGCTGGAATCCAATCTTGACTGTATCATGGTACCAGCCCTCTCCTGCCATCCCAGTCAGATCAACCGGGTTTATTGCAGAACCGAATGACGGCATATATTTCTTTAATTCTTCCTGTAAATCGGGAGGAGCAAACTTTAGAGGAATGCCAAATTTTTCAGCGGAATCCGTCGCAAGAACGCCAACTCCACCACCATTGGTGATAATCAGAACATTTTCCCCCTTCATCGGTGGTTGTAATGTAAGAACTAATGTTCGGTCAAATAAATTGTCCAAATCTTCTGCCTGGATGATCCCTGCTTGAGCAAATGCTGATTTGTATATTTTTGAGGTACCTGCGAGAGATCCAGTGTGGGAGGCAGCAGCTGCAGCGCCATGAGCAGATACACCAGATTTTAATGCGACAATTGGCTTTGAGGTTTTTCTGCCAACTTCAATTACTCGTCGACCGTCTTTCAAACCCTCAACATACAGAGAAATACAGAATGTGTTTTTATCCTGATCTAACCATTCGATCGTATCGGCAAAATTGACATCTGACATATTTCCAATAGATATCAGCTTATCAAAACCAATCCCTCGCGTGTATGTTTGGGCATCAATACCAATTAATAGGGCACCACTTTGGGATACAAGCGACGCTGAGCCCTTGAATGGCAGGAATGGGGCAAAAGATCCGTTAAAATCATCCGAATTTGAAAGTACACCCACAATGTTCGGGCCAAGAAGCCGCATGCCATAACTATGTGCTTTTGCGACAAGTTCTTGCTCAAGGTCAACTAAACCAACTTCTGAAAAGCCTGATGTAATAACCAATAAGCCTTTCACGCCTTTTTCTCCACATTCGTCTATTATTTGAGAAACGAATTTTGCGGGTACTGTAATGATAGCTGCATCAATTGGGTCTTGCACATCCAGAACGTTACCGTAGCATTTAAACCCTAAGATCTCATCTGATTTTGGGTTGATTGGGAAAATTCCTCCCTTGTACTGACTTTTTTGTAAATTTAATAGCACTGTGTGTCCAATTTTTCCTAGTGTTGCAGATGCACCAACAACAGCAACTGATTTTGGTTGGAACAAGCCATTTAATACGTCCATATTCACGAAAATACCTCCGAAACTTGATAGTTTTTGATAGTTTTCAATATCATTTAATAAAAAAATAATGTTCTGTAAAAATTAGATAAAAAGCTGGTGCGTAAAATATCCAACATACAATCTAATATTTTACACGCTTTTTCTTTTTTTCGTCAATTGACAGGGTAAAATTTGATAAAAATAATCGTTTTATAAGGAAATACATCATGATGATCCAAATACCATCATTAGAAAGTAAATGGGTAGAAGATATTAATAGAATAATTAACCAATCTCTTGGTTCAGTTGATCCATTTCTATGCATATCTGAAACAATAGATTTGGATGGAAATCTTCTGAGAATTGCAAATTCAAGTATAAACCTTGAAATAATCAACAATATCTATATTTTGGGTGTTGGAAAAGCTGTCATACCAATGGCCAAAGCAGTAGAAAGTAAGATTGGCAAGCGGATAACAGGCGGTTTTTTAATATCAAAACATCGAATAGATCATGTAGAAACTCAAATAAGTCCAAAAATACAAATTCACTTGGGCGGGCACCCATTACCTGATGAGCGATCAATTGATTGTGCAAAAAAACTTGAAAAATTTGTTGGAATAATTGACAAAAATGATCTAATTATTAATCTCATTTCTGGAGGGGGATCTGCTTTGATGTCATTACCTTATGATGGGATTTCATTAGCTGATATCCGATTGCTTACAGATATTTTATTGAAAAGTGGGGCGGTAATTCAGGAGATAAACACTATCCGAAAGCACATTGATCGAATTAAAGGAGGTGGGCTGGCCATTATGACACATCCAACGCAACTGGTTTCCCTTATACTCTCAGATGTGGTTGGAGATGAAATTTCCATGATCGCTTCAGGACCTACAATTGAAGATGAAACCACATATCTAAATGCTATGGAGATTATTCGAAAATATAATATTGAAAACAAGATACCAATAAGTATTTTGAACCATATAAAAATGGGGCTTCGGGGAAAAGTTCAAGAAACTGTGAAATCTGGTGACAAAGCAGTAAAAAATGTTACTAATACGATTATTGGAAGTTTATCTATTGCAATAGACTCCGCAGAAAAAACAGCACAAGATTTGGGTTATAACACAATTATTGACACTAAAAAATTGGTTGGTGAAGCGCGGGAGATCGGCAAGAGTATAGCTTCAAGTTTTATTAATATGTATGAAAATGACCTTTTAAATCTTCCTACTTGTTTCATGGCAGGCGGTGAAACAACTGTGACAATTTCAGGAAATGGTAAAGGAGGTAGAAACCAGGAATTGGTGTTGAGTGCAATTGAACAATTTGAAAATTATAACAACTGCTGCATGATCAGCATTGCAACGGATGGAGAAGATGGTCCAACAGACGCGGCCGGCGCTTTCATCACAGGCACTTCTTTGAAAAAAGCAAAGGATAAAGGATTAGATCCGCAGAAATATTTAATAAACAATGATTCTTATTCTTTTTTCGAGCAAATAGGTAATTTGATTAAAATTGGTCCGACTGGAACCAATGTAAATGATTTAATTTTTCTTTTTTGTTTTAGGTAAAACGATTATTTATTTGGTTATGAATAGCGGTCGCGGATCGCTGGGATAAGATACTCATTGAATGAACGAGAAATATCATAATCCGGTTCCCATCCCCAATCTTTTCTGGCCGGAGAATCGTCCACATCTAATGGCCAGCTGTCAACAATATTCTGGCGGTTGGAATGAATTTGATAATTGATCTCTGCTTTTGGAAACGCTTCCAACGTAAATCTTCTGATCTCTTCAGCTGATGGAGAGAAACTTGTTACATTATAACTGAGCTGAGTTAGAGACTCTCTAGGGGCATCTTCGAGCAGCAGCAAAGCTTTAATTGCGTCTGGCATTGCCATGAATGAAATTTGGGTGTCTGGTCTTACAAAACAATCATATGGTTTATTTTGAGCGGCATTATGCAGCATTTCTGGACCATAGTCACTTGTACCCCCCGTAGGGACAGTATCAGCGCTGATCAATCCCGGAAATCGAATGCATCGGAAATCAATTGAATGCATAGTGCGATCCTTCGCTAATTGGCGGTAATATCTGGAATAATAACGGCCAAGATGTTCGCAATATATTTTGTTGCATCCGTACATGGTAATTGGTGTGCACCATTGATATTCTTTTATTTTTCCTTCACGAATTTTTGTTTCAAGGTCTGGAAGCCCATAAACCGCGATTGAACTTGGGTAAATGAATTTTACAGAATCTCCCTGCCATTGGGTAAGTTCAACACCTAAACGTAATAAATTAATTGTTCCTTCCACATTGACTTTATGCGCGGTTTCGGGTGTGTATTCAGATTTTGTGGATAAGAGTGAAGCGAGATGAAATATAGATGTAATTTCATATTCAGCCATTAATCTGCCTAGTAACATATTGTCTAAAATGTCCCCTTGAATAAATCTATCGCAATAAGGAATCAAACTCTCATCAAGTGACTTTAGATCAAGTGCAACTATTTTAGCGCGATTTTCCTGCCCAATTTTGGTTATCAATCCGTGCCCAATTTCCCCATTTGCCCCGGTGATTAAAACAACTTTATCTCTCATATCCTATCCTTTTTTCCAATTCTATCTGAATCTGATATAAAAAAAAAGGTTCTGATTGTCATCTTTGATCAGAACCTTTATTACCTTCCTAAGGGTTTGTAATCTGTGGTTTTCTAAACCAGGTTTTCCATTCTTGGTTTTCCCAAACCACAAGAATAGGGGCTGCGATGAAGATTGAGGAATATGTGCCGCTGAGGAGCCCAACAAGTAAGATAATGCACATTTCGCGGAGAGTGTCTCCCCCAAACAGAGCAAGTGCAAGAAGAAGAAATTCAACTGTCATTAATTGTGTGTTGATCGACCGTTGAAGTGATTGGATTATTGAATGGTTAACCAATTTCTCGAAACTTACTTTTCTCAGAATAGGTGCATTTTCTCTAATCCTGTCAAAAACGACGATCTTATCCTGGGTTGAGAAACCGATAACGGTTAATAGAGCAGTTAGATATAAAGAATCCATTTGCCAGCCAAATAATCTGCTACCAATTGCACCCAGGCTGATTACGATCAAGATATCATGAACCATCGCAATTACTGCACAAATGCCATAACGGAATGCATGCGCCACACCACGAAACGCATATGTAATATAGAGGATTACCGCTAAAGAAGCGATGATGATCGCGAGCAAAGCTCTTTTAGTGACGGATTCGCTTATGGATGGACCAACGGTATTGTATCGTCTCTCAATCAAGGAATCATCAAACTCACTCTTTAATTGTGAGACTAAAGAAGCATAATTTTCTTGATCAAGTAAAGAGGATTTTATGACATAAATCTCTCTTCCTTGATCTTCAGAGGTTTGAATTTGGGCATCATTTATCCCGATTTGCTCGTACAAAGTTTGCACCTCAATAAAAGGGGGACTTTTTTGTGCGTCAAATTCAAGTTCAACAAGTGAACCTCCAAGAAAGTCGATTGATAAAGGAAGTCCAAATAAAGCAATTATTACTAACCCGGGGATTATTAATGCCGCGGAGAAAGCGAAAAATAAATATCTTTTACCAAGTAAATTCATAACTTTTATTCCTGCCTTTCTAAATTCCAAACCATGTTGACTTATCTCGGTCTTTTAAAAATGGGATAAGTGAGCTTAATATTCCCCTGGTCACAACGATAGCTGTAATTAAGCTAACGGCAACACCCAAAGCCAAGGTTAATGCGAATCCCTTTACAATGGATGCGCCAAATGTTGATCCAAACCAGAAAAGAATAGCGCTTGTAATTAATGTTGCCAAATTTGAATCTCGGATTGACGGCCAGGCGCGTCTCCATCCCAAATCGATAGCTTGAGAAACAGATCGGTTTTTCCTCAATTCCTCTTTGATTCTTTCAAATTGTAAAATATTTGCATCCAGGGCACTTCCGATACTTAATAGAAAACCTGCGATACCAGGTAACGTCAAAGTGATAGGTATCAATAAATAAATTGCATAGTTGATCAAAGCGAAGGAGATGATAGAGACTAATGCAACGAACCCTGGTGCACGGTAGTAAATTATCATGAATAGGCAAACAAGAGAAAAGCCAATTGCTCCGGCAAGCAGACTTTTTTCTAAAGAATTTTGCCCAAGTGAAGGTCCCACTATTCTGCTTTCAGCGATTTCCAATGAAACAGGGAGTGTTCCATAAAATAATGTGACGCGTAGGCTAGTTGCATCGTCTAAAGTAAATGCGTTTTCCCCAGATCCGCTTATCGCTCCTTCTCCATTAGTTATTGCTTGGGATATCACTAGGGTGGAAATAACTTCCTTATCTAAAACGATTGCCAGGAATTTTCCCACATTGTTTTTAGTATGTTCGGAAAATAGATCTGCTCCTTCAGATTTCAATCGGAATAATACTAGATAACCATCGCCAGGGTTTTGTGAGGGGGCTATGCTTACTGAATCCAGATCAGAACCTGTTATGACCGTATGGTAAACCGTACTTGAAGTATTAGATTCAATATTTAATTCCGGTTGGCCAATCGATAAAGGGTTGGGTGTTGGCGCGAGGTTGGAAGCGGATAATTCTGGGTTGATACCAAAATCAGTCATAATTCTTGTTCCGGGTGCAATAAATTCACTCCCAAGGTCCACAAATTCCAAAAGACCTGTTTGCTTGATCACATCAATTACTTCTGCAACGTTACTCAGACCGGGAAATTCTCCAACAATATAACTATCTCCAGCAACCTGAAAATTAACTTCGCTTACACCGAGTGCATTACTCCGACTCTCAAGAATTGTTGATGCGACCTGTAAAGTTTCTTGATCGATTTCATAATCCGCAGGGGATTCAAGAACAACCTGCATACCTCCCCGAAGATCCAACCCTAAAACCGGTTCAATTTTTCTTCCAAAGATTCTTGTTTTTAAATCGTCAAATTGTGGAGTTGCAATAAAAACTATCGATATGATTGTAATTAAAAAGAATATCCAAAATAACCGTTTATTACGCATAAAATCTATGCTCCTTAAAAATTGTTTTATGACACAAAGATTTTATATTATACTCTTATCGAACAACCAACTAAAATCTTTTCATGAATTTGTCTTGACAAGATTGAAACAAAGAAACTATAATTTCGTGTCTTAATTATTGTATGTTGAAGGAAAATAGAAATGACACCATTACCAAAAAGAAAGATATCAAAAGGGCGTAGAGATCGAAGGCGTGCGCATGACGCTTTGAAAGCAACCAATCTTGTGGTTTGCGGTAATTGCGGAGGATCAAGATTGCCTCATACTGTTTGCCCAAACTGTGGCTTTTACAAAGGTCGGGAAGTTATCAGTATGGAAGCAGAAGAAAAATAAAAATATATACCGATAACCATAAAAAAAAACCGGTTTATCCGGTTTTTTTGTTTTAAATTATTTTTTTGGTTTTTGAAACCGTTCAAAGTCAGCAATCATACGCCCGGGAATGCTACCGGTAAGGACAACGGATCCGACTCCATGCTCAACTTTCTCTACCTTTCCGAACTGGTGGAATAGAGCGATCAATTTACCATTACTATAAGGAATTTTTGCTGTGATCTTTGTAAATTTTTCAAATAAAGATTGATCAATTTCAGATAATAAATGATCAATCCCAATATTATTCAAAGCAGAAATCAAGCTCCCGTTTTCATACTCAGGGAAAGTATCTTTAATTTCTTTGTGATCCTCTGATTTATCAATTTTATTAAGTACAGTTAATACTGGAATATTTCCTGCCCCGATTTCGTTGAGAGTGTTCACCACTGACCTGTATTGAGCAATCGAGTTCTGATGGTTTATATCAATTACATGCAGTAGTAAATCTGCTTCAGAGATTTCTTCCAAAGTGGCCCTAAAAGCAGCAATCAGGTGGGTAGGAAGTTTTTGAATAAATCCAACCGTGTCTGTCAAAAGAACCGTGTTACCTGAAGGTAATTCCAACCTCCGTGTGGTCGGATCGAGGGTTGCAAACAATCTGTTTGCAGTTAATACGTCGGCATTTGTGAGCAAATTCAATAAGGTGGATTTACCAGTGTTAGTATACCCGACTAAAGAAACAATAGGAAGCTGAGATAATTTACGATTTTTTCTATGCAATTGCCTGTGTTTTCTAACTTTTTCAAGCTCTTTCTTTAATTGACTAATTTTCATATTTATTTTTCGGCGATCAACTTCCAATTGTGTTTCACCTGGACCCCGTAGTCCTACTCCGCCTGAGCTCCCAGTTCTGCCGCCACCGCCCCCCGCTTGTCTGGCTAGGTGCGACCAAGCTCTGGTGAGCCTGGGTAATAAATACTCATATTGGGCTAATTCAACCTGTAATTTACCTTCGCTGGTTTGGGCATGTAAGCCAAAAATATCAAGAATAAGAGTTGTTCTATCAATCACTCGCATGTGGTCACCAAAAGATTTTTCTAATTCTCTAAAATTTCTTGCTGAAAGCTCTGTGTCGAAAATTACAATATCTGTTTTTAGACTTTCAGCTAGTAATTTTATTTCTTCGACTTTACCTGATCCTATATAGGTAGCTGGGTTTGGTCTAGTTAATATTTGTGTTTCAGATCCAACTACTTCCACGCCAGCTGTTTCCGCGAGAAAAGCAAGTTCACTTAATGAATCATCAATTGACATATAAACGTCGTAATTTTTTACTGAGGCACCGACGAGAAAAGCTTTTTCCTTGGCCTGTTTGGTTTTATATGAATTTTGAGTTTTCATTAAATAATCACTTCCAGTTGACTTTCTTTGCTTTTTTTTTTGAAATAAAGTATTAACCAATTGTATTTATACCTTAATAGGGCGAAGACTGGACTGAATAAGTTCAGACACATGTGAGACGATAGCTCTGGACAAAAAGGAGCATCGGGGTCATCCTTAAGGGTGATAAAACCAGAAAAGGAGCAACCCCGATGCATACAAGATACCACTTACC
>JAUSPC010000025.1 GCA_030655835.1 Pelolinea sp. | reverse complement strand
GTGGGAAAAAGCACACTCTTTAATCGTTTGGCAGGTGAACGCATTGCCATTATTGATGATACGCCCGGAACAACACGCGATCGTTTGATCGCGGAAACCGATTGGAACGGACGCCAATTTCACATCATCGATACTGGCGGTATTGATCCTACCATGGGCGGTGAAAAAACACCTCTCAGTATTTCATCAGCAGATTTTATTCAGGAGATACGCGCCCAGGCAATGGTCGCGGTCCAGGAAGCGGATGCGATTCTCTTCCTTGTTGACGCAATATCCGGTCTCACATCCGCCGATCAAGAGGTCACGGAGCTGCTGCGCGGTCATCAGATCAAACGGGATGGACAACTTAAACCGCCGATCTTGCTTGTGGTCAACAAAGCAGATAATGCGGAGCTCCGTGCAAATGCATTTGACTTTTACCAGCTTGGCCTCGGTGAGCCATATGCCATATCCGCATATCACGGAACCGGGACAGGTGATCTATTAGATGCGCTGGTGGAAGCCCTCCCAGATAGTGATCTGGAAGAAGAGGAAGATGATTCGATCAAGATCGCAATAGTAGGGAAACCAAACGTTGGGAAATCGAGCCTTTTGAATAAACTAGTGGGCGAAGAACGAGCCATTGTCAGCCCTATCGCCGGCACAACGCGCGACGCTTTGGACACCCACTACACATTCCAAGGAACCGAGATCACACTAATTGATACTGCCGGTATAAGAAAACGCGGAAAGATCGACCGTGGTGTAGAAAAATACAGCGTCATCCGCAGCTTAAGAGCGATCGATCGCTGTGAGGTCGCGCTTCTGATGGTTGATGCCACAGAACCCATGTCCGCTCAGGATACCCATATTGCCGGATTTATTATTGATGCCTGGAAAAGCGCAGTGGTGCTGGTAAATAAATGGGATGCTGTTGAAAAAGATACTTTTACAATGGACGAGTTCAGAAAAAAGATCCAGTATTCACTCAATTTTATGGATTATGTGCCTGTTCATTTCATTTCCGTAAAAACTGGTCAAAGAATATCTACGGTACTGCCGGAAGCGCTTCGCATACAGGAAGAGCGGATGGTAAAGATAAAAACGAGCAACTTAAATCGCGTATTAATGAAAGCGCAGGATCAGCACGCGCCCGCGTCAAAAACTGGCCGCATCCTGCGAATATATTACGGTACTCAGGTTCGCAGTGATCCACCAACTTTTATGCTGTTTGTTAACGACCCGAGTTTAGCGCATTTTACCTACTTGCGTTATCTTGAAAATCAGCTGCGCAAGGAATACCCATTCTCAGGTACACCTATTCGTCTTGTGCTCAAAGCAAGAAGTCACTAAGAGTATAATCACAAAAACAATTACGGGAGTCTCCTTTGTTAGAACAGCCTGAACAACCATCTACAAATTCCTGGAAATCAAAATTAAAACCGATTTTAGAAACGATCGAAATGATCGTAATAGCTCTGGTGTTATATTTCCTAATCAACAGCGTGGTGGCACGCGTCCAAGTTCAAAAGATCAGTATGGTACCGACGTTGGTACCGGGAGAAGTGCTGCTGGTAAATAAACTCGCCTATACATTTGGCGAGATTGAACATGGTGACATTATCACATTTCATTACCCGCTTGAACCTGATCTGGATTATGTCAAGCGCGTGATCGGCAAGCCCGGGGATGAGGTCATTGTGAATAATAGGGATGTATGGGTCAATGGAGAATTGTTGTTTGAACCATATATTTCCGCTGCACCTGAATACGAAGGGACCTGGCAGGTACCCACCGACGGATTATTCGTACTTGGCGACAACCGCAACCCATCCGCTGACTCGCATATCTGGGGATTTGTGCCGCTTGAAAACGTTATCGGAAAAGTTTTTGCGGTTTATTGGCCCCCCAATAAAATACGCGGAATTTCCACGCCAGTGATTTTTTCAGCCAATCAATAAAAGAGGTTTATTGTTTGCGTGTCAGGCGAACAAAATATTTATATCTATCTCCCCGATACAAAATTCTCACAAATTCGATCGCTTTTCTGTCTTGTGACCAAAGCGTTCTTTCATTTAATAACAGCGGACTGCCTTCCTGGATCTTCAACAAATGCGCTTCTTCACGCGTGGCAAGGGTAACCTCTAACGTCTCGTCTGCTTCCGTTGGATAGATCCCAAATTTTTCCTGTAGGATCGCATATATTGATCCGCGTTTCTCTATTTCTTCTCGAGTGATATCTAACCCACTATTAAGGGATAAGAAAGAATCCTGAAGTCCGATCGGTTCATCATTACCGAAGCGGAGACGTTTTATACGCAGAACTTTCTTTTTATCATCTGTGATCTCTAAATGCCGCTTGGTTTCTGAATTAGGTTTAACATAGCCAAACTCTAGAATTTTATGACCTGGAGTAAGGCCACGATTGCGCATATCTTCTGAAAAGCTGGTCAGTTCCAATATTCCTTTTTGCAGTTTTGGGGGCGAAACAAAAGTGCCTTTTCCATGGACGCGATAGAGGTATCCCTGCCTGCTTAATAGATCAATCGCCTGGCGTATGGTTGGACGGCTGAGGTTATAGTGTGACTCAAGTTGGCGCTCCGATGGAATGGGATCATGCGGTTGAAAATCCTCATTCTCGATCTGCTGCCGGAGAATATTGGCTAATTGATAATATTTTGGTATGACATCCGATGGGTCAATCATGCTTGACACTCCCTCTAATTTGTGCTATATTATAGGCATAAAGATGTTAAGTGGTCTTTACCAGTTATCATATCATCGAACATTGTGATCTGTCAAGTAAAGGATAACCATATATGGATTATATAACCGAAAACGAGATCAGCGCCATTGTAAAAAGGGTTCTAGATAAAACCGGATCAACATCACGATCTGTCAACCCCACACCTGCTGACTCCTCGCAAACAAATCAGCCATGCGATACCGCCTCTCAGAAAACTGTTGCAGTCGGCTGTGATCATGGCGGACTTGAATTAAAGAATATTCTGGTCGAATACATAACTGAACTTGGGCACAAAGTAATTGATTGCGGGACCAATAGCAAAGAATCTGTCGATTATCCTGATTTTGCCCTGGCAGTTGCTGAGAAAATCCGAAATAAAGAAGCCTGCCGCGGGATCGTCATCGATGGCGCCGGCATTGGCAGCTGCATGGCAGCCAATAAAGTACCTGGCATACGCGCCGCAATGTGCTACGACTATGCCACTGCGCATAATTCCCGGGAACACAATAACGCCAATGTCCTATCCCTGGGTGCTGGTTTATTGGGTATCAACCAGGCGAAATTGGTAGTAAAGACATGGCTGGACGTGCCGTTTGCCAGAGGCAGGCACGCGAAACGAGTGGATAAGATCACTCAAATTGAAAAACGCTTTTCGAAAGAGGGCTGAAATTATGGCAACAGACACAAAAAGTATAGAAACGCTTACTCAGATCGTAACCCTTGAAATTCTATCGGCATTAGCTGAAGAAAATATCAAAAAGACATCCTTGAATGGCGAATACTGCAAAGTTGAGTGTGTGGATGACCTTTGCGTTACCACCTGTTTTAATGAGATTGGGCAGGTGATCAACGCAGGTGCCGACCGCATAACCTCAATATTTGGTTCGATCCCTGATGATCTCTCCACTGCCCGATACATCGATCACACTTTATTAAAACCAGAAGCAACCCGTGATCAGGTTACCCAATTATGCAAGGAAGCACATCAATATAAATTCGCATCTGTATGCGTCAACCCGACCAACGTCCGTTTATGTGCTCAGCTGCTCAATGATTCACCAGTCAAAGTGTGTTCGGTAATCGGATTTCCTTTGGGTGCAAGCGTTCCTGAAACCAAAGCATTTGAAACTGAGCAAGCCCTCAAAGACGGAGCAATGGAAATTGATATGGTCATCAATATCGGCGCGTTAAAAAACCGGGATCTTGATCTGGTTGCGAGGGATATTCTTGCAGTCGTGAAACCTGTCCATGCAGCCGGTGCCATATTAAAAGTGATTATTGAAACAGCTTTGCTGACAGACGAAGAAAAACAGATTGCCTGTTTATTAGCGAAAGAAGCCGGAGCGGATTTTGTAAAGACGTCCACCGGCTTTTCAACAGCCGGTGCAACTGTAGAAGATGTGGCTTTAATGCGCCACACAGTTGGACCTTTGATGGGTGTCAAAGCTGCAGGCGGTGTGCGCTCAAAAGAAGATCTTGACAAGATGGTTCGCGCGGGAGCCACACGCGTCGGTGCAAGCGCAGGTGTGCGCATTGTCCAGGCGAGCAGCGAGCAGTCGAAAACTGCCGCCCCCGTCCAACAAAAAGGGTATTAAAGACAGGAGTCAGATATGCTTATCGCTCGAGTTATTGGTACGACAGTAGCCACCATTAAAGATGAAAAATTAACCGGCCGTAAATTACTGGTCGTTCAGCAGACAGATGAGACGGGAAAAGGCATTGGAAAGCCATTTGTCGCTATCGACTCAGTTGACGCAGGAACTGGTGACCTTGTGCTCACCGCATCCGGCTCCAGCGCCCGTCAGACCACAATCACAAAAGATCGGCCTGTTGATGCGGTCATAATGGCGGTTATCGATTCTTTAGAAGTAGAAGGAAATACTACCTACCGTAAAAGTTAGGTGTTGAAAGGATAACGCATGGCTATCGATCACGATCTGCTCTCAATACAAGAAGCCCGAGACCTGGCTGAAGCTGCTTATCAGGCGCAGTTAACCTGGAAGCATGCCACCCAGGAAGAAGTAGATCGCGTGTGCGCCGCAATGGCTGATGCCGCGTTTGCAGCATCAGCTCAGTTAGGGCAGATGGCGCATGATGAAACCGGATATGGTATTGCCGCCCACAAAAAACTGAAAAACGAGCTGGGATCTCGTGTTGTTTGGGAAAGTATTAAGGATGTCAAAACCGTAGGTGTTGTCCACCACGATCCCCAACATAAAATTTATGATATCGCCTGGCCTGTTGGAGTGATCGCTGCGCTAGTGCCTAGCACCAATCCAACCTCTACCGCCATGTTTAAAGCGATCAGTGCGGTCAAAGCGCGTGATGCGATCGTGATCGCGCCTCATCCATCTGCTGCCAGATGTACGTATGAAACAGTGCGTATTATGCAGCAGGCAGCTGTCAAAGCCGGCGCACCCATCAATCTGATCTCCTGCATACAGCATATTTCACTACCCGGCACTCAGGAATTATTGGAGCATAAACGTGTGCGCCTGATCCTGGCAACAGGCGGCAGCGCGATGGTAAAAGCAGCCCATTCAGTTGGAAAACCAGCCTATGGTGTTGGTCCCGGCAATATCCCTGTATATGTCGACCGCAGCGCGGACTTGAAAAAAGCCGCCCATTATATTATCAATAGTAAAGCGTTCGACTGTTCAACCATCTGCGCATCGGAGCAATCGGTTATTGCTGATAAACCAATCGCAGATCAACTCAAACAATTGATGATCTCGGAAGGGGCTTATTTTTCAAATGAAGAGCAAACGGAGCGGTTGCGCAAATTATTGTTCCATCCCAACGGCGCTATCAACACAACCACAGTTGGTAAACCCGCGCAGACGATCGCTGGTATGGCTGGGTTCAGCATCCCGCAGTACGCGCGCGTGATCGTTGCACCTCTGAAGATCACAGGAAAAGATGAACCGCTATCCCGCGAGAAATTGACCACTGTCCTCGGTTGGTACGAGGAAGACGGTTGGGAAGCGGGCTGCGACCGTTCGATCGAATTGATCATGTTCGGGGGAAGAGGCCACACACAGGTCATCCATGCCACTGATGAAAATGTCATCATGGCATTTGGTTTGGAGAAACCGGTTTTCCGCATTCTGGTGAATACCATGGGTACGCTGGGAGCGGTTGGATTGACAACGGGGTTGATGCCCTCAATGACATTAGGGGCCGGCGGGGAAGGCGGCTCTATTACCGGAGACAATGTAACCGTGCATCATCTATACAATATCAAACGGCTGGCGTACGAAACCACACCTCCCCCACAGGCAGCCCTGCGCGGACCAATGCCAGCGTCCGCTGCCCTATCAAATACGCAGGATATAGAATCTCTTGTTCAGCAAGTAGTTCAAGAAATTATCAATCAAACAAAGTGAAAGTATAGAAAGGAATAAAAAATGGCAACAAATCCTGAATTAATCGCTCTTGGAATGGTAGAAACCAAAGGTCTGATCGGCGCTGTTGAAGCCGCGGACGCGATGGTTAAAGCCGCAAACGTAACACTGATCGGCTCCGAATATGTCGGCGGCGGATATGTGAGTGTGATGGTACGCGGGGATGTGGGTGCTGTCAAAGCAGCCACTGACGCCGGCGCGGCAGCCGCGAAGCGGATCGGCGAGCTTGTATCGGTCCACGTCATCCCGAGACCACATTCGGAGGTGGAAATGATACTGCCTCAGCAGACAAAGGGCAGCCTCAACGGCCGTACCACATCAACAAAGTAAACACAGATTTACTTTCACATGATCTCCATGCCTGATGAGAATTTCTTTCAGGCATGGAGGATAACAATTGATGTTCAGGTACCATTTCAACGCACAATGAACATGTGAGGAAAATGGGAAAGGACAAATTAGTTTAGTCATTCATTGTGAAAGTAATACAACCACATCGCTTTTATTACGCACAACTGAAAAAGAATTTGAACTAAACAAGAGACAATAAAAAAAAGATATATGAGAAGGAATTAAATATGGCTGACAATTTTCAATTACGCTGTTACTGTTTGCTGGATCGGATGCAGGCGCAGTATGCCGCATTTATCGGGACAGTAACCCAGGGAGATCTGCCGACCGAAGGTATGGCATCCCTGTATATCGAAATGGCCCCCGGAAACGAAGTGTTTCGTACCGTCGATATCGCAGTTAAATCCACCGAAGCAAAACCAGGCGCTCAGATCGTTGAGCGGGAATTTGGCATGTTTGAGATCCACTCCCTGAATCAGGCAGCAGTTATTGAGGCAGGCGATATGGTTCTCAAG
>JAUSPC010000022.1 GCA_030655835.1 Pelolinea sp. | reverse complement strand
CTTAAGAACCGATATGATCACGTGTTTAACCATTTTGCGGGTTATGGTGAAGGCGCAGCACTTAACCTAATTAGAAAGTGGAAAGAACAACATTATTCTGTTGTATTCCACTTTCCTCCAAGCCTGGTTCCGCATCGTTACGTTGAATTTAGAAACTGGCATATTAATCGCGATGCGGATTATTTAATTGGCGTCAGTGAGGGAACCGCACGCGAAGTATCAAATTGGAGCGGCAGGCAGGTGGATGTCATTGGGCATGGTGCGAATGCTAGTTATTTTAGCCCAGATCCTGAACTGCGAAAAAAAACGCGTAGGCAGTTGGGAATTCCTGATGATGCTTTGGTCCTGATCACTGTTGCAGCACTGGAAGAACGAAAAGGGGATCAATGGGTGATTCGGGCGATGCAGGCACATTCTTCAGCATATTACCTTGTGGTGGGTGACGGTCCATTCGCTTCTGAATTAAAGCAACTCGCGACCTCGCTACATCTGGAAAAACGCGTCCTCTTTTTAGGATTTCAACTGGACGTAAAGTCATTCTTAGCTGCCAGTGATATTGCTTTTCTTCTTTCATACGGCGAAGCATCTTCCATTTCGTTACTTGAATATGCAGCAATGGAACTCCCAATTGTAACGTCTCGACATGAGCCTTTTCCTGAACTTTTACAAGATGCATGGGGACATATGGTGGATGAACAAAATACCTCGGCGGTCTCTGATCTCATTACTGATTTATCCGATTCAGAAAGGCGTGGCAGGATGGGAAAATCAGCGCGGGAATGGGTAATCCGTGAGCATAACTGGGACGACATTGCAGGGAAATACAGGGCTCTCATTCAATGAAAATTCTTAACATAATCCAATGACTTCTTTTTCTGTCATGATTTGTACTTACAACCGCCATGAAATGTTGGACATGGCACTAAAAGCGCTTATTAATGGAACAGAAGAAAAACCTGATCAGATTATTATTGTGAATGGCGGTGACGAGCGAGCTGATCGGGTTGTAAAAAAATATATCGAAAGCAATGAGCTTGATATTCAACTCGTAAAAACTGTAAATGTTAACCTGGCGACCAGCCGGAATATTGGTTTAGCTCATTGTACTGGTGACATCGTCGCTATGACGGATGACGATGCTGAAGTCTTTCCCGATTGGGTCACCCGGATGAAACGAGTTCATGCTGAACATCCCGAAGCGGGTGCGGCAGGCGGGGCTGTGATTGGAGCGGATAGTGGTAAGAGCCTATTAAGCAGGATTTCAGATGTCGCTACGTTTCCATCTCTGGCTGAACCAGCATATGTACGGACAATACCAGGGGTGAATGTCTCTTACAAGCGAGAAGTCCTGCAAAAGGTCGGGGTACAAGATGAGACGCTATTCAGGGGGGAAGATGTTGATTTTAACTGGCGAGTTAAAAAAATGGATTATGAAATCTACTATGACCCTAGAATAAAAGTAATCCATCATCATCGGCCAACATTAAAGGGGTTAATGAATCAATTTTACATGTATGGAAGGGCTTATTATTTGGTACGAAATAAATGGCCTGAGATGTACAGTGTGTATCCGCTTAAGATTAATGGAATGCATGATCTGCTAAAATTCGTTTATTTCTTATTATCTTCTTTATTTGAGCCAACCCAAGTTCTTAAGAAATTGTCAACATCTAAAGATAAATTTTTATCCCTGCCTGTTGTTTATTTGACGCATTTCTCTTGGAAAACAGGTATCATTCAACAAGCCTTGATCTCAAAACAAAAAATAACATGCTAATAAAAATCATCAAATTGTTTTTTAGATTCTTTATAAATTTGACCTATTGGTCGTATAAAGCGTATATCTGGTATCTTTGTATACGGGTAAGCTGTGCGTATGTGTCCATGAGTGCTCCTTTGATTTGATCGTTAGAGTGGTGCTCATCTTACCGCAGCTTACCACTCTTTCACTTTCAAAGTTGCACTTACGAGTTGAATTCAAGAAAGGTTGTTATCCGAAGCGGTGTTTATATAGGAGCTAGATCTTTGATTATTGCCTCTGTAGATATTGGGCCTAATTCAGCAATTGGGGCTGGGGCAGTAGTAACAAAGAATATTCCTCCCTACTCGCTATATGCAGGAGTTCCTGCTAAATTGATACGGAGTCTTGATGGGTCGAAATGACCCACATCTTGAGATTAATATGAAATACAGATTGATTGATTTAGATAAAGATTTATGGCAAGCAATAGTGGATAAAAACTCTTCCGCTACTTTCTACCATACTCCAACGTGGGCAGAGATCATAACTCATTCATTCCCAAGGTGGAAAAACTCAACATTTCTGATGGAATTTGAGGATAACAACTACGCTGTTTTCCCTTTGCTTTGTCGATCATTTTTCAATCGTGAGTCATTCAATTGGTATGAATCGATGGTACCCGGAGCATATGGAGGGCCAGTTTTTATGCAAGAACCAGAAAAGCAACATCTGCAAAATGTTGATATAGAATTGCAACACTATAAGAACCTCCAAATTGTTGGGAACCCATTTTTCGAATGGAATCCCGATTCAAGTTTTACAAAGATAGAAACTTTTTCTCATGTCTTGAAACTAACGACAGATTTCAATGAAATCCAAAAGCACTTTGCCAAGAGTCGACGTGAAGCAATACGTTATTCCCAGAGACAAGGTGTTACAGTAAATCAAGTTGAATTCAAGAAGTATTATCAAGAATACTATTGTATCTATCAGGATCAAATCAAGAGATGGGGAACACGAGCCGGAAGTCAGTATCCATTTCGCTTGTTTGAAGAGATAGCATGCCAGGCAACATACAATTCGAATATAAAATTATGGGCAGCGTGGTTGAACGGGGTTATGATCAGCGGAGTGATCTGTTTTTATCATAATAATCATATTACCCTTTGGCATAACGCTACTCTAACAAACAGCTTGAAATCTAGACCAGTTGATCTGCTTATTTCCACTGTAATTGAAGCAGCTTGGTGCGATGGACTCGAAAAATTTGATTTTGGTAAGAGCGGGGACCACACTGGAGTTGTTCAATATAAAGAGCACTTTGGCGCTAAAAAAATTCCAATTACAGTATACAAACGTAGAAATTTTGCGGGAAAAATTTACAGGGGTATTCGGTTCATGAGGAATTTTCTGGGAGTTAATTCCGAAGGTTAAATTAGGATGACAAAAAAAACCATTTCAAGAACTCTGATTTTTATTGTCATATCTTCCATTCTTAGTCTGCTAGTAGGTTGGGTTGTTAATCAGTTTAATATTGATTTCCGTTTTTTTCTTTATCTGCTCTTATTTCTTGTTGCAATGGGAATAATCTTGTTAAGCGGTAAAAGGGCATTGTGGTTTGGTTTTGTGGGCTGGATCTGGATGTTCATTCTAGGATTTCGAACAATATACATCACCTCATATTATAAACTACATCCTTTAATCGTTTTTCTAGGGCTGTTATTCGCGATTCTCCTCTTCGAAGTAAAAGATGAAAGGAATGTGCACCTGCGCTTACCAAGGTTATTATGGGTGTTCAGTGTCTTTTGGTTTTGGGGTTTCGCTATCGGGGCATTTCGGGGTCTACTCTGGTCGCAAATGATCGCAGATGCCTTAAATTTCTTCTTTCTCTTTCCATTGTTCTGGATCATTTTATATCTCTCTCGAAACCCACGATTCTGGAAAACAGCAACGCAGACCTTCTTAATGGTTGGCGTGATAATTTGTTTGCTTGGAATAATTGAGTTTTTTGTCCCTGCCTTTCGCACACAAACCCTTGGTTTAATCCAAACTGAAACCAAAGGATTGAACTCATTTTACGGTATTACACGAGCCAGTTTCTCATTTTATGGAACGCCTGCAGCTGTGGTTATTAGCTCTTTATGTTTACCAATGGCCAGTTTAATTCCCAAGTTTTATAAAGGATTTTGGGGGAAAGCTTTAGCAATTATTTGTGTAGTAATTTTAGGAGTTGGAATTTATATCAGTGGGATCAGGGCTGCGTGGTTAATGATTGTCGTCACAAGTATTTTGTTGGCATATTTTAAAATTGGAATTTTAGGAGTTGGCTTAACAGGTGGTTTCTGGTATATTGTCAGTCGCTTTCTACCTTCAGAGGCCTGGTCTTTGATTCTAACATTAGCCAATCCCTTATCAACAGGTAAGATCCTTGATACCAGCCTTCAAAAACGAGTATGGAGACAACAATATGCTTTTCGTTTGATACAAAAGTATCCGTTGGGAGTAGGTTGGTCAGGTTCTGGCTGGGTGCACGGTGATTTTACCCAGGTAACAGCCAACCTTGGAATTCTGGCTGGAATTCTGTTTTTAGCATGGTATTTGCATACCTTATATCGGGGTTGGAAATACAATCGAAAATCACCAAAGGATTGGCTCTTTAAAGCTATTTTTACCAGCTTTATTCTATGCGGGATTGTACTCGCGGTAGAAGGAGTGCAAGTATTAACGCAATTCATTATGCCGGTTTGGTTTGTGTGGGGACTGATGGAGGCTTATATGCAACAAAAAAAGACAGTAAATATACTTTCTACAGGCGATAAATAATGGCAAAGTTGTCTGTTCTTTTACCAACTTATAATGAAGATAAGATGATTACAGAATGCCTTGAGTCAGTGAAATGGGCAGACGAAATTCTGATTGTGGATTCCTTTAGCACAGATCATACCTTAGACATTGCTCGAACTTATGGCGCGCACATTATTCAACACGAGTACATTAATTCAGCAAAGCAAAAGAATTGGGCAATTCCACAATGCACCCACGAATGGGTGCTGCAAATTGATGCAGACGAGCGTTTGGATATCAAACTCCAAGCGGAGATAAAAGAATTACTTGTTAACCCACCTAAAGGGTTTGATGGATTTGTTAATCCTACAAAGAATCATATTCTTGGTAAGTGGATAAAGAGCATGGATGTTTATCCAGGCGAACGCTTGCGATTATTTAAGAGAGATAAGGGAAGATTTGAAGAAAAGGAAGTGGATGCTCATGTAATAGTTCATGGACAAGTAGGGTTTTTAAAGAATCATGTTCTTCATTTTGGATTAGAGAGTATCGCTCAAAAACTTAAGCCACTTGACCGTTATACACGGTATGAGGCTGATGAGCGTGAGAAACAAGGACGGCTTTATTCTTGGTTTAATGTATCAATTCGGCCAATAGCCGTCTTTGTTTATTACTTTATATTCAAACTAGGTTTTTTGGATGGTATGCGTGGTCTGATACTGGCGGCTTTCAAAGCAGACATTATTTTTTGGACATATGCCAAATTGTGGGAAAAAGAAGTACAGGCTGGCAAACGTAAATGAGGGTAGCCTTTATCGATCAATCTGCTCAATTGGGAGGTGTAGAATACTCCACCTTACGGGTTGCTCAGGCAATGGATAAATCCAGATTCAATCCGATCATTATCTGTCCAGAAGAAGGAGATTTACCTAATCTAGCTCGTCAAGCCGGGCTAGAAGTTCAGATTGTTCCTAGTCAAAAATTTCCTTCGGTATCATTACAATGGGGAAAACGTTACGTTGCCAATCCATTGGGTTTCTTATCATCAGCAATAAATGTTTTACGGACAACGTGTAAGTTAGAATGTTATTTACGAGCAAGCCCTGTTGATATCATAATTACGAAAGGCTTATTAGCCCATTTTTACGCAGGCATTGCTGCATTCAGATTAAAGATCCCCTGTATCTGGTATGTACAGGAAGAAGTGGACTCTAAAAGAGCTGGGGGATTTTATCGCCATTTGTTGAAGCAATGTGCAAGGTTCCTGCCCGCAAAAATTGTTGTGGACGCGGAGGCTTTGCTTGATCAATTTGACGGGTTTTCTCAAAGCAATCGTTTGCTGCAAGTCATAAGCAACGGAGTTGACACCAATCAATTTGCACCCTTCTCTGATCAGGAAAGAGTAAATGCGAAGAAGTCATTCCAAATTTCTGAACACACTTTGACAATAGGTCAATCAAGCAGAATTATTCCCCTTAAAGGGCAAGATATATTATTGCAAGCTTTTACTCAAATGGCACAAGATTATCCTGATACTCATCTGTTATTTGTGGGTGTACCTCTTTTTGGAAACCAGGAATTTGAACGAGAATTGAAAACCCTGGTTGAACAAAGCGGATTGTCTGAACGTGTGACCTTTACAGGATTTTTACCAGATGTCAGGCAGGGATTGGCAGCGATGGATATATTTGTGCACGCTTCGGTCGAAACAGACAGCCCAATCAGTGTGATGGAAGCCATGGCTTGCGGATTAGCGGTGATTGTCAGTGAAGTCCACGGTACAGTAGAAATGATAAAACCAGATAAAGATGCGTTATTGTTTGAACCGAGGGATTCAATTATGTTGGCACACGAATTGGAAAAATTATACAAATCCGAACAACTCAGATCAGATTTGGGTAAAGAAGCCCGACAATCAGTTATTCAAAAATTCTCATTGTACCAGAGCGTAACTCAATTGCAGGAATTGATAGAAGAAGTGTATGCGAGCTAAGATATTTTTCGTCCACACTGGTAACGAAACCTTTACCGAAATAGACCGCGATTTGTTAAGTACTTCATTTGATGTAAGCGATTTTCATGCTTCGCGCAAGTTTCCAGTTGATATTGTACGTTATTGGCAGGGAGTAAAGAGCACTGATGCTGTTTTTTGCTGGTTTGCAAGTTGGAATTCAATGTGGGCACTATTGATTGCAAAGTTTTTCCATAAACCATCTGTTTTGGTTATTGGCGGGTATGATCTGGCCAATTTACCAAATGCAGATTACGGTCAACAACGAGGTGGGCTAGGAAAATGGGTGAGTCGGTATGCGATAAGATTAGCATCTACGTTATTCACTAATTCTTATTACAGCCAAATGGAAGCCGAGCAGAATGCCGGGATTACAGCAAATCGTGTGAAAGTGATTTATCATGGCGTTCCGGATCCTTTCGACGCTTTACCTCAAATCCCAAAAGAACGGATGGCGTTGACAGTTGGCAAAGTGGATGTACCAAACCTGAAACGTAAAGGTTTGGTTCCATTTGTACGCACCGCAGCCCTATTACCGAATATCCAATTTGTTCTTGTTGGAGCCTGGTCGGATGATTCGATCGAATATTTGCGCTCGATTGCAACCAAAAATGTTCATTTTACAGGAAGAATAAGCAAGGAAGTATTGCTGAATTATTACCAAAAGGCTTCGGTTTATGTGCAGGTATCATTACATGAAGGGTTTGGCTTAAGCGTGGCTGAATCAATGCTTGCTGGTTGCATTCCAGTAATAACAAAAGCAGGTTCGTTACCAGAGGTCGTAGGTGATTGTGGCATAGTATGTGAATCATCAGAACCTGAGGATATTGCACGTAGCATTATGATTGTATTAAATAGTTCACCAGAAACTCGTGGAAGAATAAGGGAAAGAATAATAACCCACTTTCCGTTAAGCCTGCGTCAAGCGTCTCTTAATCAAATCATACAGGATCAATTTGGACAGGCACATGGTAAACATTAATTCATTTGTGTCAATCATTCTTCCCATCCGCAACGAAGTCTCATTCATAAAGAAAAGCATGGATGCCATCCTGGCTCAAGATTTTCCCCGGGATCAAGTCGAAATTGTAATTGCGGATGGCATGTCCACTGATGAAACTCGAGATATCATTCGAGCTTATCAACAAACACATCCCCAAATCCATCTGATCGATAACCCGGGCAAAATTGTCCCAACTGGAATGAACATAGCCCTGCGCCAGGCAAAAGGCGAGATCATCATCCGTGTGGATGGGCATACCGTGATCGCGCCTGATTACGTGCGGCAGTGTGTCGAGATTTTACAGCGCACTCAGGCCGATAACGTAGGCGGAAAAATGAATACCATTGGCAGTAATCCATTTGGCAAAGCAGCGGCATTGGCCACAAGTACACCATTTGGGGTGGGCGGAGCTCGTTTCCATTATTCAGATGAAGAAGAATGGGTGGATACGGTCTATATGGGTGCCTGGCCGCGTTCAGTTTTTGATCGCATTGGCCTGTTCGACGAAGAGCTGGTGCGCGACCAGGATGATGAATTCAACTACCGCCTGCGGGCGGCGGGCGGAAAAATACTGCTCAGCCCTGATATTAAATCTGAATATTCCGTGCGCGGCAACCCATACGCTTTGTGGAAGCAGTACTTCCAGTATGGATACTGGAAGGTACGTGTCCTACAGAAGCACCCGCACCAAATGCGCCCGCGCCAATTTGTCCCGCCGGTTTTTGCTTCGGCGTTATTAGGCTCAGCGCTGCTCTCTGTTTTATTCTCCCGGGGATGGGTTGTGCTGGCGCTGGTGGGCGGCGGTTATCTGCTGGCCAACCTGGCGGCATCGGTTGTTACAGCTTCAAAAAAAGGGTGGGACCATTTAGCGCTGCTGCCAGCCACATTTGCCATTCTCCACCTCAGCTATGGACTGGGCTTCCTGATCGGGTTGGTCAAATTCGCCAAGCGCTGGGGGGATAAGAAAGGGAAAGTGCCCAATTTCCACCCAACTCCCAACACAGACAATGCAAATTAAACATTTCCTGATCCGCTGGCTGCCCGTGCTGTTGTGGGCGGCGGTCATCTTTGCCGCCTCTGCCAACCCCACACCGTACCAGGCGCTGCCGGGCAGTTGGGTAGGGCCGGTTGCCCCTTCCGAAGCGGCAGCCCCCAGCCGCGCCGAGCTGCTGGGGCGCTTTTTGCACGCCGGGGAGTACGCTGTCCTGGCGGCGCTCACGGCGCGGGCGCTGATCTGGCGCAGTAAGGCGCGCTTATCGTACCTGGCGGCGGCTTTGGGGCTGGCGGTGCTGTTTGCCCTCTCAGATGAGGTGCACCAGTTGTACGTGCCCGGGCGGTCGTTTGAAGTGGGCGACCTGGCGCTTGATGGTTGCGGTTCGCTGGCCGGGCTGGCCGGGTATGCGCTGATAAAAGCGGCTGTGCAACTGCAATCGAGAAGATGTTTATAAAGATTAGCGTTCTTGAATAACCGTTTGACGGCGCAGCCAGACCTTTGATAATTATTATTGATGTATAATATTAGTTAACTTTATTTAACCCTCGCCATATAGATAAAACACCGCAACACGGGGGATATTTTATGCACTTATCTAACAGATCTACCTGACAATTTAATGGAATCTAACGAAAAAGGGACATCAGCACGCACTGTTCAGGCGTTGAACGGCAGGATGGGGCTGTGGGTATCGAAGTCAGTCAAACGCGCGTTCGATATTGCAGGCAGTTTCTTTGGCCTGGTACTTCTCTCGCCATTATTCCTGATCACCGCCGTCCACATCCGGCGTGATACACCCGGGCCAGTATATTACCGCGGGCCGCGCGCGGGCAGGGGCGGCAGGGTCTTCCAAATTCTCAAGTTCCGCACAATGTACGAGACGCCTGAAAGTTACAGCGGACATCGGATAACTGGGCAGGATGATGGGCGCGTTACACCTGTGGGTGAATGGCTGCGCAGAACAAAGCTAAACGAGCTGCCGCAGCTCTGGAATGTGCTGGTAGGCGAGATGAGCTTTGTGGGGCCGCGCCCTGAAGATCCTGAAATCGCAGCGAAGTGGTCCGAAGAAGTGCGCGGCGAGATATTTTCGGTTAGACCCGGCATCACAAGCCCGGCGTCGGTCATCTTCCGCGATGAGCAGAAGCTCCTCAAGCACTCCAGCGTGATGGATGATTATTTTCAAAGCGTTTTGCCAGAGAAATTGCGCCTCGACCAGCTTTACGTCCGCCACCATACTCTTATAGGCGATCTGGACGTGATCTTTATGACGCTGATCATCCTGCTGCCGGGTTTGCGGCAGTCTGTAGTGCCGGAGACGACGTTATACTCCGGGGCGGTGTATAACTTTTGCCGGCGGTATTTGTCGTGGTTCATCCTTGACACGCTGACCGCGTTCATAGCGGTGTCGGTGACGGGGGTGCTGTGGCGCACAGCCGCTCCGCTTGATCTTGGCTTAGAGTTTGCCGCCAGCATTGCTTTGGGGATCGCACTGCTGTTCGGGATAATCAATACCATGCTCGGGCTGGGGAACGTCCCGTGGCGTCAGGCACCCGCGATCCATGTGGTTGAGCTGGCTTTTTCGACCAGTCTGGTTGTCGGAGTGGCAGCAAGTGTCAATCAATTTTGGCCAAACGGGCATTTCCTGCCGTTTGGAATGATCGTGTATTCGGGTATGTTATCGTTCTTTGGTTTTGTCATCATTCGCTACCGTGAACGTTTGATCACAGGACTTGCGACGCGCTGGATACAGACCCGCAAGCAGACCAGCCTGATTGGCGAGCATGTGTTGGTGGTGGGGGCGGGGAGGTGCGGGAAATTAGCCACCTGGCTGATAGAGAACAGCGATCTCGCGCCGGCTTTTTCTATCGCAGGGATTGTGGATGATGATTTCTTCAAGCAAAGATATACCATCAATGGTTATCCGGTATTGGGGACAACGCACGACATTTCAGCGCTGGTGGAAAAGAAGAATATTGGGCTAATCGTGTTCGCGATCCGAAATCTAACACCAGCCAATAAGAAACGCATTTTAGCGCAGTGCCGGGACAGCCAGGCGCGGTTATTAATGATCCCGGATCTGCTCACGGTTCTAGATGAATATTTAATGAAACAAATTCAGGAGGAATAACTTGGCACTAAAATGGATTGACCAAAATGTCCTGGTCACAGGCGCAGGAGGATTCATTGGAAGCCATCTGGTTGAGCAGCTCATCAAACGCGGCGCAAAAGTGCGCGCGTTTGTGCACTATAACTCACGCGGTGATGCGGGGCTGCTGCGTTTGGTTCCGCCCAAGACATTGGCGCGGGTAGAATTAGTCGCCGGGGATGTGCGCGACCAGCGCGCCATCCGCGAGGCAGCGGCAGGCTGTTCGATCGTTTTCCACCTGGGGGCAGTGATCTCGATCCCTTATTCTTACCGCCATCCGTTTGAAGTTGCTGAAACCAATTTTATGGGAACGTTAAATGTGCTGATGGCATGCTTAGACCATAAAATCACACGGTTAATCCACACATCGACAAGCGAAGTATATGGTACGGCCAGGCAAGTTCCCATCACAGAAGATCATCCCCTGCAAGGCCAATCCCCTTACTCTGCCAGCAAGATCGGCGCAGATAAACTTGCGGAAAGTTTCTACTGCACTTATGGGCTGCCTGTTGTGACGGTCAGGCCGTTTAATACTTTTGGCCCCCGGCAGTCAGCCCGTGCGGTGATCCCTACTATCATCACACAAGCCCTGGCCAATTCCACAATCCATCTGGGGAATTTAGACACTAAGCGGGACTTTACTTATGTAAGCGACACGGTTGATGGTTTCATAAAAGCCGCAGAGGCAAGGAATGTGGAAGGCAAGACCTTCAATTTAGGCACTGGCGTTGAAATACGCATTGGAGATCTGGCAAAGAAAATAATTCAACAAACAAGCCGTCCGGTCAAAATAATTGTGGATCCGGTGCGTTTAAGACCAGAAAAATCGGAGGTTCTACAATTACTGGCCGATAATTCACTTGCCAAACAATTATTGGCATGGCAGCCAGAAATATCCCTCGAGCATGGTCTGGAACAAACCATTGATTGGATAAAGAACCACCTTGATTTGTACAAAGTTGGAAAATATGAGTTTTAAGGAAGGGTAAACCAATGAAAGTTGTTATACTGGCAGGAGGCAAGGGACAACGCTTGAATCCATACACACTAATTATCCCGAAACCATTGATGCCGATCGGAGATATGCCGATCCTCGAGATTATGCTGCGCCAGATGAAGCACGCCGGGATTGATGATGTAATTATCACTGTGGGGTATCTAGCCAGCCTGCTGCAGGCGTTCTTTAATGACGGCAGCCGGCTCGGCTTGAATATTTCGTACAGCTTCGAAGAAGAACCACTTGGAACCGCTGGCCCGCTATCACAGGTTGAGGGGTTAGACAGTACTTTTCTGGTCACCAACGGCGATATTTTGACAACCTTGAACTTCAACGATCTGGCGCAGTATCATAAAGATCAAAACGCAGCGCTCACGATCGCGATGCATAAGCGCACGAGTACAATTGACCTTGGCATCATCAAATGCGATGGAAACAACCGTGTTGTTAGATATACTGAAAAACCCACCTACGATTTTCTCGTGAGTATGGGAACGTATATATTTGAACCGCGGGTTCTGTCTTTCATCCCCCACAAGAAACATCTCGACTTTCCCGATTTAATCCACCTCCTTTTGGCTTCCGACGAGAAAGTAGTCGGCTACCCTTTCGATGGTTACTGGCAAGACCTTGGCCGACCGGATGATTATTTGAAAGCAACGGAAGATTTTGATAAAATGAGAGCTGAATTTCTACCGGAGGTTTGATTTGGGCTGGAAAATACCATTATCGGATATTGAATTTGATCTTGAAGAGAGATCTGCAGTACAAGAGGTTTTGAACAGCGGTTGGCTGACAATGGGGGCTGTTACCCAGGAGTTTGAACATGAATTCGCGAAATATAACGGTGTCAAACACGCTTTTGCTGTTAACAACGGGACTGCCGCGCTGCATTTGGCCTGCATTGCCCTCAAGCTCGGTCCCGGGGATGAGGTCATTGTCCCTTCCTTGACCTTTGTGGCTTCGGCGAATGCCATCCGTTATACAGGGGCTACCCCCGTTTTCGCGGATATTACAAGCGAGAATAATCTGGTGGTTTCCCCGGAGGCAATTGAACGACTGATCACTGAAAGAACACGCGCGATCATGGTGATGCATTATGCGGGTTATGCCTGCGATATGCCGCGGATCATGGAGTTGGCCAAAGCACATGATCTGGCGGTGATCGAAGACGCAGCCCATGCTGTTGGATCAGAGATCAACGGGCGAAAACTGGGTACATGGGGGGGTGCAGGGTGCTTTAGTTTTTTCTCGAATAAGAATATGACGACTGGTGAAGGCGGGATGGTGGTCACTGACGACGACGCAGTGGCAGAACAATTGCGCATCCTGCGATCGCACGGGATGACAACCCTCACCTGGGACCGCCACCAAGGTCATGCCTGGACGTACGATGTGGTCGCTTTGGGATACAACTACCGTACTGATGAAATCCACTCTGCGCTCGGGCGGGTGCAGTTGGGTAAACTGGAGCAAAATAATTCGCGGCGCAGAGAGCTGACCACCCATTACCGCAACCTGCTCTCAGAAATGACCCCTTCGATCCTTGTGCCATTTCAAAATCACCCCGGGATTTCAGCGTGCCACATTTTCCCGATTATTCTCCCCGTCGGGAGCAACCGTCTGCGTTTTATGGAACAGATGAAATCCAACGGCATCCAGACCAGCATCCATTATCCCCCAATCCACAAATTTAACATTTATTCCGATATACTTATACACTCTGACCAACTGACTGTCACTGATGATATCGCCAACCGTGAAGTAACATTACCGCTTTATCCAACGCTTACGGATGATCAGGTTGTGTTGGTCACTCAAGCAGTTCGAGATGCGTTAAAATAAATCTACAACTAACAAAATAGAAGAGGTATTTTTAATATGGAGATTAAACAATTTGTAGATCTTCTGCAGCGGTGGGTATGGTTGTTAATTATTGGCCTGATATTAGGAACTGCTGGCGGTTACTTTGGCAGTTCGTATCAGACACCTGTCTACCAGTCAAGCACGAGGGTGCTGGTGCTGCGAGCCCCGCAGCAAGAAAAGGCTTCTGACGTAACCTATCTGAGTGATCAACAGTTGAGCCAGACATATATTCAATTGGCCACTACTCAACCCGTATTAGATGCAGTATCTGAACGCATAAACTACACGGTCAACTCGAAGAATATCACCGTTCAACAGGTTCGGGATACACAGGTCATTCAGGTGATTGTCGAAGATACCGATCCCAATCGCGCGGCTTTGATTGCCAATACCCTGGTCGAAGTCTTGATCGAACAAAACGACATCATCCAAGCCGGCCGTTATGCGTCCGTTGAAGACAGTATGAGCGCCCAGATTGACCAGGTAGAAAAACAGATTAGCGCCATTCAAGATCAGATCAACCAGACATCCACTCAAAGTTTGCAGGACCAGATCACACTGGTAGAAACTCAGATCGGAGATTTGCAGGCTCAGATCGCCAATCTGAATAGTAAATGGTCGAAGACTAGTGAAGATAAAGCGCAGATAGTACAACTGGGTTCGATATTAGACCTATACCAAGAAGTGTACACAAACCTGGTCGTGTTGGGATTACCAAGCGCCACCGCGTATGAGGGACAGAATTACCCCTTGGAACAACTCCAGAGCACACTGACTCTTTACCAGAATATTTATACGAACTTACTCCAAAGCTATGAATCTGTTCGTCTGGCGCGTCTGCAAACCACGCCAAATATCACCCAGATCGAACCAGCGATAGAATCTAAAATTCCGGTACGGCCGCGGGTAATGATGAATACACTTTTAGCCGCACTGGTGGGTTTGTCGCTTACTGGAGGCATAGTATTTCTAATCGAATTTCTGGATGATACAATCAAGACACCAGAGGATGTAATGCGTTTGTTGAACCTGCCGGTTATTGGTTATTTTCCCGAAATACAGCGCAACGGTAACAGGGAAGATGAGCTGGTAGTTGCCAAGCAGCCGCGTTCGCCGGTGTCGGAAGCGTTTCGCTCACTGCGAACAAACTTGGAATATTCCGAAGTGGATAAGCCCTTGAAAGTCATCCTAGTCACTTCCTCCGGCCCATCTGAAGGAAAGAGTCTAATCGCCGCTAATCTGGCTGTGGTTTTTGCCCAGGGTGGGAAACGGGTATTAATTATGGATGGAGATTTGCGCAAGCCAGCTCTTCACCTTTACTTTGGGGTTCCCAATCGTTTAGGGTTAAGTGACCTCTTTCGGGGTCAAAGTATTCAGGAAGTGGCTCACGTTTGGAAGAGTAACAAACTTGTCGCTGTAGTGACTAGCGGAAGTTTGCCGCCGAACCCATCTGAATTGCTCGGCTCAGAAAAGATGGACCAAATTCTTGAACAACTCAGACTTATGGCTGACATCATCATCATAGACAGCCCTCCGTGCATGTTTACTGACGCGCAAGTCCTCTCGTCCAAAGTGGATGGGATTTTGATAACAATATATCCAGGCCACACCCATAGAGATAATGCTAAAGCGGCAGTAGAACAGCTAGAACGCACTGATGCTCGTATCCTGGGCATTGTTTTTAATCGTATTCCACGCAACCGGACGTATTACTATGGCGGTTATCGTCACTATTCATCGTACAATTACCGCGATTATCATTATTACTCTGAAAGTGACACCGAGGACACAAAAAAACAAAATACCCCTGTAAAGAAGGATGGTAAACACCCACGAAGAGAAAAAAATCAAGAGAGTCCTAGTTCATCGGAAATGTAAAATTAACATGAAGATACTGAATAGAACCAGCTCTTAGATAATGGAAACAAACACCCCTGGAGCAAATAACAAAGTCGGGAAGATATGCCCATATTTGGGTATTCCAGACGACTCGAGCACATCGTTTTCCTATCCTTCTGGATGGAATTGCTGCTTTCATGCAAAACGAGTCGTTTCTCCGAAGATGGAACACCAAAGAAACTTCTGCCTGGATGAAGAGCACATAAATTGCCTAGTATTCAAGCGTAAAGACCTCGCCCCTCTGCCAGTTGGGCTGCGTGCATCAGATAGCAGGTTAATCAGGAAAAAGAATGTTAAATGGGGAATATTGCTTCCGGGCATTCTGGCGATAATTACAATTGCTATTGTCGTGACAGGTGTTTTTTCAAAAGGGCAAGCAAATTTGTTCCACTTTTTTCAGGCGAACCCAACTGCTACCATTCCACCAGCTACTGCCACAGGAACGGCTACTCAAATCCCAACCATTCGTCTGACTATAACAAGGATACCGATTGAAGCATTGACATCTGTGGCTCAAACATTGTCACTCGAACTAACGATGACAATGACACCAACCACGACCTATACAGCGACTCCTACACTCACCGCAACACCCACGACGACTTCCACACCAACCATAACACCAACCCAGACAGCTACCTCCACCGCCACATCAGAACCTTCGCCATACGAATTGGACAAACCAATCGGAACAGATTATCAATTTATAATTCATAAAGCACAAAGCGGAGAGAATTTAAACCAATATGCTACGATTTATAAAACCAGTGTAGAAGCGATTTTGCGTGTCAACTATGCATTGATTATTCCCTTATGGGTGGATGCTCTGGTGGTTATTCCGTTTGAATTTACCAAAGTTACACAAATGCCCTATTTTCAGCCCTATAAAGTTACAACCGATGGCATTACAGTAGAAACCCTTGGGCGTGAACTGGCAACTGATCTCAATGATTTTATTTACTATAATGGATTATCGAGGGGGGAACGTTTGAGTTTCGGTGATTGGCTTCTAGTCCCTCGCAATCAATCTGCAAATTAAGAGCACTGCGATGGTTTGAAATGATAAATGCCTGTTTAGCTAAATAATCAACAAAAAATAATGCTTAAAATAAATTCAACAAGATAGCCCTGTTTATGAAGAAGAAGGCAGATCAAATAGGACGAACAATAGGATTTATCTGTTGGCTGATGATCTTATCAATACTATTTGCATGTAATTTACCATATTACATCCAATCAACAAATGCTTCTGTGGCAACGATGGTAGCAAAGACTGTAGATGCACAGACAATACAGAGGCAAAACGAGGTTCTACCACCTTCCCCTACAAATACTCCCGCGCCAAACCCTACACCAACGCCAATTTTTATTGGAGTGGACCATCAATTTGTCATTCATCAAGCAAAGAGCGGTGAAACCCTAAGCCAATATGCCGACCAATATAAAACCAGCGCGGGCGCCATTTTACGGGTAAATAATTCTCTAAATCTGCCCCTTTGGGATGACGCACTTATTATCATTCCTGTTGGCTTCACGGATGTTGTGCAAATGCCATATTTTCAACCCTACAGAGTTGATGCAGGGAAAATAACGTTAGAAGATTTAGCCCGTGAACTGGCAACTGATTTGGAAGATCTCATATATTACAATGCCTTATTTGGAAAAAATGAAGTATATGCTGGTGAATGGCTGATTATTCCGAGGAAGTCGCCAGGTTATTAGTTCAATACTTGAAAGGGGTAGATGTATTCAGTACTTTTTGTGTGCACGGCCAATCGTTTTCGTTCGCCGATCGCAGAGATTATTTTTCGCGAGCTGTTAATTAAGCAAAAAATTGAAAAGCAATGGGAAGTGGGGAGTGCTGGTACCTGGGCGCAGCCCGGGTTTCCAGTTATTCCCTCAATTGAATGGATGCGGGAAAATCTGGGTCTGGATGTTTCGGGGCACCAGTCCAAACCGATCAGCAAGGAAATGGTTACTAATTACGATCTTGTTTTAGTAATGGAAGCCAATCAAAAAGAAGCCTTGAGTGTTGAATTTCCAGAAGAAAACCGCAAGGTCTTCATACTCACAGAATTAACTGATGGCCCTGTGTACGACATTCCGGATCCAGTAACACAAACCGATGAAGACTATTTGAGTGTTGCAAAGGAAATTGTTAAGCTGGTTGAAATAAACTTTCAAGAAATTTGCAAACGCGCGGAAAAAATCTGAAGAATGAATAATCAATCAAAACCCGGAAGATAATCTTAATAACAGAAGTAACTACTTAAAAAAAATAATCTCAACATTTCATGGGGGCGATTCTTTGTGGGGGAGAAAAGCATTTAATTCATATTGTTTTATTACCGATTAATCTTTTTGTCCTAACACAATTTTAAAAACCAGATCCTCTTTTAGGGTGGTGTTTAATTCCCACTCTCCCTGCTTATATTGCAGTCCGTTGGGGGCATCCTTAATAAGCAAATGGTTGGGAAGCTTGAGATGGAAGGACAACGGTACAGCTGAAGTTCCTGGCTGTTTTTGAACTTTAAGATGATAGGTATATGTTTTATTTTCCAGGTCATATATTATGGTTGTTCCGGGAAGTTGATAAGTGAAATTGGTCTCCAGAGTTTCGCTTTTTGGAACGACCAGAATTGTTCCAAATGCCTGTATTCCTGGAATATTTTCCTCCAGTAAATCCGTTCGGGCTGGGATAGCCCGTTCACGTAACGGCCATTTTTCCGGGATCTCTTGCGGCGTAGAGGTAATTAATTCGGTATTGGCAGGGGTATAAACACGAAGATATGACCAGTAACAATCGTTCATAATATATACTCTTTGATCAAGCGGAAGTTTGCTTCTGATATCCCTTCCAATCTGAATGCAATCTGGATTCTCCAACGGATCCCGCGGGGAATTATTAGTGAGAGTTACGGTAAGCGACCCGAGTGGTTGATCAGGATTCATCAGATCTAACGTGTAATTAAGGTTGGTTTGCATTAAAGCATTGGTTTTATTAAAGCCGACATTGCTGTCTACCACCATCAGGAAATCGCTGTTTGCCTGCGGACGCACAGCGCCATCCCAACCGCGTTGAGCAAGCAGGGTGCTCATCTCGGGATCATCAAATTGAAGAAGTATATGTTTCTGATCGAGTAATTGAATAAATTTTTGTATTGATATAGGAAGGGATTGGCTGTCGATGGAGAGGAGTTCTCTGATGAGGGGGTCTGCCATCTCTCCGATGAATTGTTTACGGTCCCATCCCTCCTTTGAAATACCATCGGGGGGAGTTCGTTCTTGAGCTGTGCGCATATAACTTAACACATTTTCAGCCGAGATTTGATTATCAACTCCTTTCACTTGTATGGGGCCTGTGATTTTTAGCAAATCTACAACAACCTGTTGATCTATGGCTATAACACCATCCACAACTTTTGAGCGGGTGTAGGCATATAAAAATTTTGCCCATTCCACTGTTGTCGGAAAATCAGTGAACCAATTTGAATCTCTAAAAAGCAGAATTTCAGCCATCATGTATTCGTCCAGCTGCCAAGGGGCTTTCGGGTATGGTTTGGAAAAATCATCCACGAGTTCAACACTTTCGAAGGATAAACTTATTATTTTTCCGTTTTCCATCAGAAGGAGACCAACTGCTGTAAGAAAACCACCGGTTGGACGCAATTCATCCTCATTTTGAATGAGGATCATATAAGTTTGTGGGCCATTACCAATTGCCCCCAATAAACGCGGAGCTAATTGAGCCATTTGCAGCACATCCGTAACTGGAAATGATGTTTCTATTAGAGATAATATCGGGTCGATTTTTTCATTTACAAGTGAAGCTAGATTTGGTGAAAGGTGCTCCGTATTGATTTTTTGGCGAACAGTTTGAATGTTGGCGAGCGCGACTTGAGCGGCGACAAGCTGCGTGTCCGCATCCTGCAACTGACTTAATAAAATCAATATATTGGATGAGTTATCATTGTCCAGGTAAGTTGGAAGGATTGGAGAAATTGCCTGAAAGATCTCGTCTCCTGCGATGCTTATTTGCACAGCCATTTCAAGCAAAAGTGGTGCTTGGGACAAGTCGCCGCCATAAACAGGCAGCCAATGTAAATACGGGGTGATTTTCAGTAAAGTGGATGAATCACTTTGAAAAGATTCTAAACCCAACCGTAAATCTGAAATATTTTGACTAATACGTTGAAACTCATCAATATCAGGCATTGAGCCACCATCTAAAAATTTTGAGAAAACGATGAGCTCAGATGCCTGATTTCGCAATGATTGTGCTCTTCGGTATAAATTTATCCCTTTCCCAGCACCAAATGCCATTAGGCCAACAATAATGATTAATGAGACACGACCTATCCAAATTCTGGCAGCACGTGGCGGGGTGATCTTGCGCAAAAGTTGCTGCATCCCATGAAATTTCCCTTGAGAAGCCGAAATTTTTGTTTTAATCTCCAAATTATTTTCATACCTGCCAAGAAAATCAGCAAATTGTTCAATCCCTTTTCGATGCCAATCGCTGATGGTGCTATTTGGGGCAATCTCCGGTTCATCACCAATTAATCGATATTGATCTAAATTCTCGTTGTTAATATCGGTTTGATATGTGCGCACAAAGAGAAGGACAGCCTTATCAATTTCGTGCCAGGCTTCTCTTAAGGTAGCTGGATATGGGTAATCAAACAAAAAAGGCGCAAAATATTGTGCGGCAATGATACCGAATTCTCCCCAGTGGTTATCTAGTCGGACGCCTCGTTTTAAGGGTATATCAGGCATCATTTTTGGGAATAAATCGGAAATTGTTTGTATTAGCTTTCTTCCAGGAGAGAGAGTGCTTAATCCTGGGTTTTTATATAATGCTTCTACAACCATGTAACTTTTCACCCAAGGATGATTATTTAAATTTTCGGGATGTTCAATATTTTCAAGGATATCTTTTAATAGTTTTAAATTTATTTTAGATTCACTCATTGAATGTCACCCTTATTCACCTACAATGTTTAAAAAGAATAGAATAAAACATTTATAATCACAAATTATTATATCTACTTGTTGATTGTGGTTTTGATGTGTTAAAAGACCGTACAAAATCCGAAGTCCCTATTATTTATTTATGTATCTTGAATGATTATAATGTAGTCATAATAAAGTTAATATGATTGAGGAAAAAAGGAGAATAAAAATGAAGCGAACATTAGTAATTGCATTAGCGTTAACCCTTGTTTTAGCAGTGGTAAGTGTTACGGTCTGGGCTGGCCCTAGTCGCCAGGGGACGGTTCCTGTCACACCAAAAGAAGCTGACCTTTTAGCCGGTGTAAAAACTACACTAGGCACAATGGAAGTAACATTGAGTGTTGATGGAACTTTTACATTGGTTGAAGATCCTGAGACAGAATTTGGAGCAGCGCCAACCGGATTAGATTTTCTTTCTGACACCGGCACTTTCGCATTGGCAAAAGAAGGCGATATTACAGTTTGCTATCCATATCCTCAGGCAGTGAAAGACCTGAGTGGTGATATTTACAAATGGGATGAAGATGCGAAAGAATGGGTAGTAACTGAAAGTACTATTAGTGGTGATCCGCCAATGATTTGCTTCACCGATAAAGGTGTAATGGGTGGAACTTATTCATTGTTAGGAGGCTAATTAATTATTCCAAAAACATGTAAATCACCAGGGAGAAAATATATCCCTGGTGATTTTTTTATTATGTTAAAAAATATTATTTTGCCAACAGCGTTGGTTGTGATTTTAGGTTTAGTTTATGGAATGACCTTTGCTCCAGGGCTTAGCTGGGCAAACGGTGGGGCTGATGGCGGTGATTTAATTACTGCAGCTGCAATTAATGGCGTCCCACATCCAACTGGTTATCCGCTTTACATGCTGCTTGCAAAATTATTTCAATATTTTCCAATTGGAAACCTGGCATTCCGAACAAATTTATTGTCTGCCTGTAGTACTTGCTTAACAGCAATAATGATTTATATTACCGTCAATCGGCTCCTCTCTGATCAAAAATATTCCAAAATTGCATCATCAGTAGCCGCATTAGCGTTCGGATTGTCTCCGCTAGTGTGGTCACAAGCAGTTATTTCTGAGGTTTATGGACTGCAATCACTTCTGACGATTCTTATTTTGTATCAAACACTATTTATGGGTAAGAAACCCTTTGAGAATTTAATGCGTGGGATTATTTTTGGATTGGCATTGGGTAACCAGATAACAACGGTGTTCTTATTGCCCTTTTTGTTAATAGAAAACACCCGGGTCAAGGTTTTTCCAAACTCCAAGTTGCTGCTTCGCTTAATTGGATTACTTGTTGGGTCTAGTATTTACTTGATTTTACCTTTGCGGGCGATGAACAACCCGGCAATTAACTGGAATAATCCAGTAACAATTAATTCTTTATTCCAATTAATCTCTGGCCAGATCTATCAATCATATTTTTCAACAAGTTATATAATAGATCGCGTGCGGGGGTGGGCTGGACTTTTAATAGAACAATTCAGTATCCCGGGTGTTTTTGTCGGTATTTTTGCTATCTTTGTTGATCAATCAAATAAAAAAAATTTATTACTAATTCTTTGGATATTCATAAGCTATGGGGCTTTTGCACTGGTTTATGGATCGCATGATTCATATGTTTATTTAATCCAAACAATAATCGCTTTTTCATTATGGATTGGCCTCGGCTTTCACAAACTATTAATATTTATTGCAAATCGATGGCGTTATTCTGGAATAATTCTATTTCCTGTAATAATTGTTTTATTTGCTCTACATATTACATTTGTAATTCCAAAGGTGGATGCATCTTCTGATAACCGCGCTACAGAATTCGGAAAATATATTCTTGAGATCTCTCCCGCTAATGCAATGATTTTTACTGAGGATGACAAAAGTACTTTTGCGCTTTGGTATTTTCATTTTGCAGAGGATCAACGGCCAGACATCAAAGTTATTTCTGAAGGATTATTAGAATATGATTGGTACCGACAATCATTGCGAACTACCTATCCAAATCTTATCGTTCCGGAATCCGCTGATCTTTCCCCTTATGATCTAATTGTAAACAATTCGAGGTATCCATATTGTTTAGTTAGAGATTCGGACCCTTTGAATATTGAATGTTTTCAGTATTAGTGATGAATACTTAGCACTTATTATTAATATTGGAATAGTAAATATTATGAATATTAAAAACGATTTTCTTGCAAGTCTCGGTTAAATGTTTGTTTAATAAACAGGAAATCAAAGAACCGAAAACCAAAAGAATCAAACACAGGGTTAAGTGACCTGTTTCTCGTAGAGTGGATATATGAACTTTCTTCAAATCTCGAAAACGTTAACTTTTGAGATTTACTGAATTTGAGGGTTTGGCATTAGGTAAGGCTCTCCTAAAATAATGCCAGCGACAAGTAGATAATTACAATCCTGGCAGAAAAATTACTTATGAAAATTTGAGTCGCCTTTCCTGGTGCAATTCAGGTGCAATTGGGATGAAACCCCCCTAACGGAGGGCAGGCAGGGTGGAAACCACCACGGGGGTGGCAGGCAATGGACACAATGGACATTTTTCGCATAGCCTTGAGTACTGTGTGGACATAATGGACACAAAAGACACAGTGGACACTAACAGCAACTGACTCTTGATCAGTAGGTTCAGGGTTCGATTCCCTGGTGCGTCACTTAGTATTTAACAAGGGAATTAATAGGTTTCCCCTTTGGGGACTCCCTTTGGTCGCAGACGTTCACCCCTCTGGAGTGCAGGCGATTCCCTGGTGCGTCATGTTTCTATTTAATGGGGAAATACTTCCAATCAAGAATTTCGATATCGAAGGTCAGGAATCCTTTCCCGACCTGATGGCGACCTGACGTCGCCTCTGGCCGAGTGTCTCCGATTACTTCTCATGAAGTAATCTTCGATTGTACGGTGTCCAGGAGATACTATACACTTTGGGTATCAAAAATACATCCGGTTAATATTGTCGCTTAGTGGAAGACAATTAAGCACCGAGAAAGTAGGCCAAAGTGAATCCTGGACACCATACAAAAGTCCATTGACATTTGACAAGAGATAATGTATATATATTGTAGATACCAAAAGGAGAGAGAAATGATAAAGGCAACTGTAACCAAATGGGGCAACAGCCTAGCTTTACGAATTCCACGGCCCATTGCTGAGCAGCTTGGTATAAAAGAAAATTCCAATGTTTTTTTGGAGCTAGAAGGGGATCGTCTAATAATCAAACACGGTCAATCTCTGGATGAAATGCTTGCTTTGGTCACTGATGAAAACAAGCAACAGCTAATTGATTTCGGCGCACAAAGAGGAAAGGAAATAATTTAATATGTCAGCTCCAAAGCGGGGAGACCTAATAAAATTAGATTTTGATAACACTATAGGTCACGAGCAAGCAGGTTTTCGCCGTGCCCTTGTTCTTTCACCTGGCTCATATAATAAGCGTGTCGGTTTGGCTATTGTGTGTTCAATCACAAACCAAAAGAAAGGATATCCTTTCGAGGTTGATGTGCCCGCAGGATTAAAGGTCACAGGGGTTGTATTGTCCGATCAAGTAAGAACAGTTGACTGGTGTAAACGAAACGTACAAATTGTGGATCATGCTCCACCAGAATGTGTGGCACAGGTTCAAGAAAAACTGCTTAAACTCATACTCTAAAACAAAGATGATGGCAAAATTCTGGGAATAGAGGCCGACTATTTTGAAAATGACGATAAGTTTTTACTGCATTTTGCGAACCTGATCAATGAAAGAATCGGCAGGCAGTATATTCACTTGATTCAATCGGGTTTGAAAGAAGTCAATGGGAAAAAGATCTTCCGCGTAGATTGTTCACCGAGCTCAAGCGCTGTTTTCTATAAGGGAAAAGATGGGGAGGGGGGATACATGGGGGAATTCCTAAAGGGACAGGTTGAAAACTTGCCTTTTTTTCCGTATTATTGAATGACAACAAGGGAGGAAGCATGAAAAGTATTATCAACCCGAAACAAGAGAAAGCAATTGACCTGATATTGAGCGGGATAGCGGACGGGGAGATCGCGGAGCGGGTGGGGGCAGCACGGCAAACGATCAACCGATGGAGGAACCAGGATGCGGATTTTATTATGGCGCTTCAGCTACGGCGAGCGCAGATCCGGGATAAGCATATGGACTCATTGACCGAGCTGGTAGAGAAAGCGATCGGGGTGGTGCGGAAGGCGATAGAGTACGGGGACGAAGCTACCCAACTGTACCCGGCCTGATGGATGCTTGATGCATCTTCAGGCCTAGCACCTCCGCGTACTTATCCTTAAGTGCGCTTCGGAAGACCGCGATGTATGTGCTGCGGATCTCGGGACTGCAGGGGCACGCAAAGCCGGGGAAGGCGCCCACGAAGGAAGAGAGCGAGCGGGAGGGATTCATGAGCGCGCTGGAAGGGGCGCTGCGGGAGATACGAGAAGGGGACGCGAAGAACTGACCTGAAAACTTTCGCGTTCGGGTTTCCCCTAGATCGTAGTGACACTTTGGTCACACACCCTTATGGATGGATTTGCCAGACGACATCTCCTAATTACTGACAGGGCTTATGTTACCAAAATACATTTTTCGAATAGGAATTGTCAAGATGTAAAGTGTGTTAGGAGTTGTCAATCAAAATTATGGATAAGAGTTTGTTTCATTTATTGCTGTTTTCAGTGGAGGTTTTTTTCTTATGACGTTTGCGTTTCTTTTTTTTTGAAACTGGAAATTCATATTTGACTGCATCTTCGTTGGTCTCTACATTTACAAGATGAATTTTCGTGCTAATTTTTAGGTCATTCAATATTGCATCAAGGTATTGATATGTTTCTTTCCAGGAAGGACAATTCTCGAAATACATTAATTCGATTTTCTTTATTTCATTTGCCATGACCCTATTATTCTCCTTTACTTCTTTAATAATCATAAATCCTTTCTCTCTGCATTTCTATTATGACTTCACTGCAAAAAGATACCACAAAACGGCAAAACTTTAATATAATCATCTTATGTTCAAGAAAAACACCAAACACCAACAACCAGCCATAATCAGTGCAGCCAGCGAATTACC
>JAUSPC010000018.1 GCA_030655835.1 Pelolinea sp. | reverse complement strand
CATGCCAGATATCGATCTGGATTTCCAGGATGATAAACGCGCTGAGATCATGCAGTATTGTGCTCAAAAATACGGAGAGGATCATGTAGCATCGATCATAACATTTGGCACAATGGGAGCACGGGCGGCTATCCGTGATGTGGGTCGAGTGATGGATATCCCATTAAGTGAAGTTGATAAAGTTGCTAAGTTGATACCAAATATCCCCAGCAGGCCCATTTCGATTCCTGATGCATTAAATCAAGTTGCTGATCTAAAAAAGCTGTATGAAAGCAGTGAAACTTTAAGGAATTTGATCGATTCAGCAGCAAATATGGAAGGTGTTGTTCGCAACGCAGGCACACACGCGGCTGGAGTTGTAATTTCCGATAAACCAATCGTCGAATATGTTCCTTTACATCGACCAACAAATAAATCGGAAGATATACCGATAAAAATAGTCACACAATTTGAGATGTCGATTGTTGATCATCTCGGTTTGCTAAAAGTTGATTTTTTAGGTCTATCAACCCTAACAGTCATGCACCAGGCTTCTGTCTTGATCGAAAATAGACATGGAATCAAATATGATCTTGGAAATATTCCGATAGATGATCCTGAGACTTTTGTATTTCTTGGAAAAGGTTTTACGGCTGGCGTTTTTCAATTAGAAGGCGCCCAGATGACCAAATTCCTGATGCAAATGAAGCCAGATAAATTGGATCATATCATTGCAATGGTTGCGCTCTATCGACCAGGACCGATGGCTGTGATTCCTAGTTACATTGCCCGCATGCAGGGGAGGGAAGAGATCACTTATAAGCATCCCATGCTTGAACCTATCCTTAGAGAAACCTATGGTTTTGCCATTTATCAAGAACAAATTATGCGGGCGGCTATGCAGCTTGCGGGATATACAGCGGCTGAAGCGGATATGCTTCGAAAGGTCATTTCCAAGAAAAAGATCAAAGAGCTGGAAAAACATCATGTAAAGTTTGTTGAAGGTGCTGTCAAGAATGGGATTGAAAAAAAGATAGCCGATGAAATATTTACCGAATGGGACGAATTTGCTCATTACGGATTCAACAAAAGCCACGCGGCTGATTATGGTGTAATTGCGATCCAAACCGCATTTCTAAAGGCGCATTATCCAATTGAATATATGACAGCGCAATTATCACAATCAAAAAATGATAGTGATAAAGTAGCCGCTTATGTGTCTGACAGTAGAGCGATGGGGATAACCATAGAATCGCCGGACGTAAATTTCAGCGGATGGGATTTTGAAATTGAAGATCACGAAGATAGCCCATCGGTGATCCGATTTGGGCTTGGAGCCATAAAAAATGTTGGGTTCAATTCTGTTGAAATTATTGTGGAAGCCAGAAAAGAAGGCTTGTTTAAGGACATCAATGATTTTGCCCGTAGGGTTGATTTGAGAAAAGTTGGCCGCAGACCGTTGGAATGCATGATCCGTGTCGGTGCGCTTGATTCGATTGGGGATAAATGCGCGTTTTTGGATAAGATCGAGCAGATCGTTGCGGTCAGTGAAAGTCATTTTCGCGCAAGGGAAGTTGGACAATTGACCATTTTTGGAGGTGTTGAGGGTTTACAGGAAGAGATCGTACTTCAGAGCACTTTAAGTATTGAAATAAAAGAACAATTAGAATGGGAAAAAGAACTGCTGGGTCTCTACCTTTCCGACCATCCTCTTTCTGCATATCTTCCATTCATAAAAGGGTGTGTCACTCACACGATCAATCAGTTGATTGAAGCAGAGAACGATAGCTGCGTGATTGTTTGTGGATCGATTGAAGATATCAGGACAGTGATTACTAAAAAAGGCGCTGAAATGGCTTTCGTGAGAATGGCAGATATTCAGAGTGAGATCGAATTGGTATTCTTCCCAAAAACCTGGGATAAACTCCGTGGAAAAATCACATTAAACAATGTTCTTTTAGTAAAAGGGAGGATCGACACAGAGCGAAGAGACCCAAATATTTTGGTAGATAGTGTTGAAGGAATTGATCTTGAAAAATTCTTGGCTGCTCAAGAGCATCTTACGGCATTTACGTCAGCACATTTCGATAAGGATGAGGATGATCCGGGAATTAATGATTCTACCCATAAGAATGAAGTAGATCGACTTGAAGATAAAGATCATATTCCTCTATTCTCTTCAGAAGAAATCACACCACAAAATGATTTTGGGATCCAAAACAAAAATGGACCTGAACCCGCACATAAAGAGATAGAAGATATGGGAAAAGAATACCAGCCGATGATAGAGAATAGAAGTGTGAATTCTTGCAAGATCGTTGAGGTAATTCTCAATAGCACTGGATCAAAGCAAAAAGATAACCGTAACTTGCGCCGCGTATATGGTGTTCTAACTTCAACGCCCGGAAATGATCATTTTACATTCTTATGTAAAGAGAATGGCAATACATTCCGATTTGATTTCCCAAATGATTCCACCGAAGTGAATGACAGTTTGATCAGAGAGCTGTATGGAATAGTGGGTGAAGTCAATGTGCGGATAAGCGCATAATCACATGTTATTTATTATCTTTCTTCTCACAAAAATAA
>JAUSPC010000008.1 GCA_030655835.1 Pelolinea sp. | reverse complement strand
TATGCCGATGATTGGGACATCCCTGTTATGAACAAGGTGCTTGAAGAATGGGAAAGGATCTATAACCAGGTCAGACCGCATCATTCACTGGACAACCTTACGCCAAAAGAGTATATTCAGTCTAACTACCCACAGTCTTGGCCCCAAGTGTCTCATATGTATTGAACCTATACACTTTGCGTTGACACAAATGGCTTTATCGCATTAGAATTGAACCAGCTTATTCTCGATTGTCAGATCCAGATATTTAGGAGAATTAATCATGACGAATAGTATCAACGGTAAGATCGGCAAAATATTATCTATTGTAGGCGAGGTGTTTTCTCAATTATTAAATGTGCCAATCCTTTCTGGAGCGATGATCGTTTTTATCTTCTTCCGCTTACCAACTCATATCCCCAACCGCATTTCAGGTTTTAGCCTGACGCTTGTATTTCTCTGTCTGATTCCTTTAGGAAGCCTGTTCTTTTACATTCCTGGAAAGCTGCGCGATTGGCCAAAGGTAATCAAGCGGCAGAGAATCGCAAGTTTCGTTTTTATGATCGTTAGCTACCCAATTGGATTCGTTATTTTACGTCTGACGCATGCGCCGATGATCTATGAGGCATTGGCAGCTACCTATACGCTCGTTACATTGGGTTTGATCGTTTTCAACCTGATTCTCAGGTATAAGGCCAGCGGACATGCGGCAGGCGTCGCCGGTCCAGTGGGAGCGCTGGTCTACATCTACGGATTAATCGCCACTCCATTACTCGCGTTGCTCCCCTTGGTCACTCTGGCTCGTCTCTTCGCCAAAGGTCACGACGTTTGGCAGACCGTCGTCGGAGCACTGTTGTCACTTTCAATCACCGTGGCTATGTTGTGGGCTTATGGATTTATTCCATTGTCAGGCGTGCCCTACTAACGTATTACCAATGGGAACGAACCGCACCTTTTTATCCGCAGAGACATCAACACACATTGCATAGCACTGAACATACATCTTCTAAAAGGCCAATACCAAGGAGTTATCTTGACGCTAACTCTTCGTTAGCAACTTTCTAATGCCCCTAGCAATATCATGAATCACATTCCCTTCCTTAAATGAAAAAAAGGGGGTCTCGCAATATACACTTTAAAATATCACACCAAGATACGCTCAGGCAATTTGTCGAAGAACTCAAAACAGCGGGGGTGGAGCCAACTCGCCGTGATGAGATTCTGTCACAAATGCAGCAATTGTTGAAAGACGATCACCAAAACATAAGTGAATGAGTAATCAATTATTCATGGCTTGTAGACATAATCTATCTTGTGTTTACTACCCAAAGAAATAGGCGGATATTTCCGTCCTTGCTTATTGAAGTTGAGTTTGCTATTGTGTTCTTTGTGAACATAACACATAGATAGATAAGATATGTTCATTTGATTTTATGAATTTTGTTGAACCAATTCGTGAGAGAAAAAAGATAGCTCAAAACAAAAACCAGCTTCGTGGGCAAGGTCGTTTCCGTGATTTGTTACTTTTTATCTTCGGCATTAATGCCGCTCTTCGTATATCTGATTTATTACAATTGCGTATTGAACACGTGCTGGGTGAACAAAAACAAATCAAGAAACGCTTCTGGATCAAGGAGCAAAAACGTAAAAAGCGTCACGAGATTATCATTAATCAAAGCATCCATGATGCAATAGTAGAATATTTGTCAGCCTACCCTTCTATTGCTGATGATCAGACAAATTTTATTTTCTTCAACACCAAAACAAACAACTACACCAAACCCATCAGGCGTGGCCAAGCTTGGAAATTTGTAAAATCTATTTGCCTAGATGTGGGTCTCAATGGAAATTACGGAACACATAGTCTGAGGAAAACTTGGGGTTATCATGCCCGTATGCAAGGTGTTGATCTTGCCCTCATCATGCATAAACTCAACCATGAAAGTATTGCTTACACCAAGCGTTACTTGGGTATTACCGACGACGAATTGGAAGCAGTTGCACAACGATTGAACCTTTGAACCGCCATTGATCTATCCAAGAAGTAATATCTGTTATCATATGCTTTAACTTGACTTTGGCTTGGTCTTCTTAGAGTTGGATTTACTTAATGTAACCTTTCAGGCTTGGATACGCTTCATTTTCACCCCACCTTTTTAGAAACATGGCTACAGACCATTTACTTCATTCAGCGCAGTATAGAGAATGATATATTGGGCATGCGACCACAATAGTGGATTGGCGATATTTCCCCAGCGGTCCACCCAATATTGGTAGAAGCTCTTATCGTTGAGTGTGTTAGGAACCTGCTCGGGAAGTTGGTTCGCGGCATCAGCCTGGGCTTCCACCCAGGCAAGCGCTTGTTTTGCTTTCTGTACTTCTCCTGCGGCCAGGTAGTACCAGCCAAGCCAGGCAGTCAACAATACCCACTCGCCGCCCCCAAAATAAGTATCGGAAGAATATCTGTGCAGACCGCCGCCGTGAATTAATTTCTCCTCGATCTTTTTCACAGTGGCAATCATAAGCGGGTTAGTAGGCGCAATCAGGTTATAGGGTACCGAAATCCCAATCAGATTAGCGTCAACATCGACTGATCCGATATACTTTATCAACCGATCTTCCGTGACTGCGTTATTAAGGATAAAAGATGAAATTTCAGCTAACTGTTGCTCATATTTTCCTTTGATCCCTTCAATATCTGCATTCAACCCTGCATATATCGCGGCTAGAGTGTATGTGTGAATTTTGTCTGGGAATTCTTCCCAGCTGTCATAGCAAGGCAGATGCCAGAGAGCACCCAGGTATTGACCTAGTAAACCCGCGGCACGTAGGGTGGTGGTAGAAGCTCGGAAACCTGATAATTTTTGGTGTTCCGCTAATGCCCATAACCAGGTGCCAAAACCATCTAATTGGAAATTAGGCCAGTCTTCATCTGAAACATTCCCAGTCAAGCCATAACGAGTATGGAGGATATCTTGTTCACCTAGGGGGAAACCATTCTGAGCTTTTTGAATTGCTCGTTGGATAGTTTCCTCACGCTTTAGGATATTCTCAGCTGCCCACTGATGGAACTTATCGGCGCTGTGATGTTCTCCAATGGAATTCATTGAGTATGCGATAAATGAACTATCTCGAAACCAACTGTAGTGGTAAGTAGAAAAGTTGGGTGAAGCGATATATCCCCCAGATGAGTTCTGATTTTCTAGAATAATTTCTTTGCTGCGTTGAAACAGACTGGTCATGAATTAACCCTCCGTGTTCAATGATTCGATAACGATCATTGTCCAATAATGTAAGATCGGGATATCAATAGTAACCTTCAAGCCCTCTGTGCGGTAATTACAGGGGAGTAAGTCTATTTGATCTGAATCAGGAGAAGCCCACGATATCTCGTTGATCTGCCGAGAGGGCTCGATTTCAATCTGAAATTTTTCGAGTGTGGTAGGGGCAAGGTGCTTCTCTGTCCACTTCGGGTCAGTCAACCCCCGCATGTTGACCAAATTAATGATCTGATGGTTTTTGGTTTCCCGGCAGATGATTGTGATGTTATCAGGAACTGCAGTTTTAAGAGTTTTAATATTCTTAGCAGTTGGGCCAAGCAGTTCCCCATAGCGCACAACGAAATCACTTGTTTTGCGAAGATGATTGGCAAGTTCTTGCGAAATTTTTTCGTGTTTAGGGAAGTATGGGTCGGCAAGCAGCCTGGCCTGCTCACCAAGCTCAATACGGGTTCCACCACAAGCCATAATAACCGAATTCGAGAGTCGGATGTTTGCAGGCTGGTTAGTATGCAGGTACTGGGCGATCACTACTGGTTTATCACCAGATTTTTCCCTGGCGCTGATAACAGTTTCCTCAATATCAGTGTAGCTTGGGGTGGGAGGCCAGATTTCAATATACATGAAATCTTGGTTGGTAGTGGCCAACATTTCAATCGGCCAATTCCCAACAGCGTTGAATACTACCGTGGGTTTTGATGAACGTTCTTTTAACTCGTTGATGAACGCCGCGAAGGCATGTGGGATGTCGATCTCTGTTCCTGTGCTGGTAAACGCTTGTTTGGGTTCTCCATACTGATCAACATGAAAACCATCAAAATCTAAAACAGATTCGACCTGAGTGCAACGGTCAAGTAGGTGCTGAGTCCATGGACTTTCGGGGGATGGATCCATCAGGCCAAGGAAACCTTCAAAAGTATGAGGGGTACCTTTGGCGTCGAACATCCCCCAATTTTTGTGCTTTTCCCAAAATCCGATTGAGGCCGCATATACTGCTATATATGCCATCGCTGCCATTCCGAATTGATGGGCGCTTTGAATCAATTCTTTGATCACTGGAAGCGAAAGTTCCCGACCCAATGGATCAATGAATGAATCCGTTGGTGGGACCAATTGGTCATGGCAGTACTGCCAATCGTAGAACTGTAGGCCGTTAATGTGGAAGGGAAGCAGCGTGCGTAGGGATGTGAACGTGTCTGGCCGGTCTTTCTGGAAATCGCACAGATACCCGTAACGGGGGAAGTCTGTCCAGTTTGTGAGCACATCAAAGGCTGTGGAAACTGAGCCAAGAAGCTGATCCGTGCCTGATTTGTATATTTTTACCTTGACTCCATAACCTTTTTGTGGGATGGGGAGAGTCGTCCAGCGTAGGGGAATTTGATGTGCTCCCGCTACCAGATCAAAGGATTGGTTGTGAGAGAAAACAACTTTAGTAAGATTGACGATTTCAATCCCGATGATAATTTCTTCAGGTCGGTCCAACCTAAGTTCAAGCAAGAACTCAGCGTCGTTTCCAGGTAAAAAGTATCCACGATTTGGATAGAAATCAATAATTTTCATTTTTGGTTAACCCTTTATCCCTGTTGTGGAAATCCCCTGGATAAAATATCGCTGGAAGGCTATGAAAACAACCACAATCGGGATCAACGACACAATTGAGGCGGCGAAGACCTGACCCCATTCAGTAAGATGTTGTGATTGGAACAACGCAATCGCAATCGGTAGAGTACGCTTTGTGGTCTCTTTCATGGCAACATGCGCCCAGGGGAATTCATCCCAACTGTAAAGGAAAGTGAATATGGTTACCACGGCTATCCCGGGTTTAGAGAGCGGGAAAATAATGCGCCAGAATATTTTCCAGCGGCTGGCTCCATCAATCAGGGCGGCCTCCTCAATTTCCTTTGGAATGCCCTCAAAGAATCCGCGTAGTAAAAAAGTTTGTCCTGATAAGTTCATCGTGATATATACAACAATTAGCCCTATGAACTTATCCAATATCGCAAGTTGTTTTGCAATGATAAATTGGGGGATAATCAACATCACGGGTGGGATCATCATCCCTAACAAGAGAATATAGAATAGGAATTCTTTTCCAGGAAAATCGAGGCGGGCAAAGGCATATGCCAGCATGGATGACACAAATATTGTTGCTAAAGTAGAACAGATTGCTACAAATAAGCTGTTCATAAAATACAACCCAAAAGAATCTTTCCGCAGAGCGGTAAGATAGTTGTTCAAGGTGATCTCTGTTGGCCATATCTTAGGCGGCATTTCAAATATGTAGGATTGTGGTTTCAAGGAGGTAACTAGCATGTACCAAAAGGGTAGGGCAACGATAATCAATCCCACCGTAAGCAAAAAATAAGTGGTTGCTCGCGATAATTTTTGAGAGGTTTGTTTTTTCATCCTAGTTCTCTATTGGTTTGGTCATCATCCGAATTTGGAAAACACTGACTACGAAGACACACATGGTCAAAAGGTAGCTGATGGCTGAGCCGTATCCAAAATCCAGTTTGGTAAAGGTGGCTTCGTACATCAGGGTAAGGATAAAGTGGGTTAGGTCCATTGGATTTCCGCCATTAGTAATCAGTAAATTGGAAATATAAGCATTCAAGCTGCCTATAGTGAGTACCACCAGAAGGTATACAGTCGTCGGGCGCAGCAGGGGGAGAGTGATCAAGAAAAATTTTTCTTTGCTTCCGGCGCCATCAACCTCGGCAGCTTCATAGAGATGCTGCGGGATAGCCTGCAGCCCCGCTACAAATATCACTGCTGTCCAGCCAATCCCTTTCCATATGCCAAGTAAATGGATCGGGACAAACGTCAGGATTGGGTCTGCCAGCCAGAGGATATTTTCAGAAGTGACGTGGAATACATCTCGCAAGAAGTAATTTACTAACCCTGCTTGTCCGCTGAACATATATTCGAACAGCAGGCTGACAATCACCCATGAGGTAATAACAGGAAGATAATACATGATCCGATAAAAGGTGCGTCCTCGGATATTTTGATTTAGCAGTACCGCAACAATCAACCCCAGGATCATTTGACCAGGAACAGTAACCAGTGAGTAGATTACCGTATTTAGCGCAGCTCGGCGGAAAATTGGATCGCTAAGGGCGCGGAGGTAGTTTTCGACGCCGATCCATTCAGATTGTTCTGGATTGACAATTTTCCAGTCGTAAAAACTAATTCTGAAAGAGTAGATCATCGGAACTATGATAAACACAGTGAAAAGCAATAAGCCAGGCAGCAAGAAAATCAGTGCAGTGGAAGACTTTTTTAGTATTTTAACGAATTTGGTCAATAGTAATTCCATAGGCGAAGCTTATTTATTTTATCGTAAATAAACATGGCAGCCCCTTTCAGAACGATGGGGCTGCCAAAATCTAGTGTTATTGTAGCAATGCGTTTATTTCTATTGCAGCTTGATCTAATGCTGCTTGAGGTGTTTGATCCCCGTTCAGCATGCGTTGGAAAGCATTATTGATCGCGTTGTCCATATCAGACCAGGCTGGATGTGGTACGCGGGCTTGTGCTGTCTCGAGCTGTGTTAGGAATACCCCGAAGTAATCCGGCAGTGCCTCATTGCCAATCAGACTGGAAAGGGTTGGGATAACGCCAACTTCGGCCATGGTCAATTGGGATTCTTCGCTGAGTAGGAAAGCGGCCCATTTCATGGCTGCGTCAGCATTTTCTGTTCCTTCAAAGATGACCACATCTTCACCACCTACCACGGAGCTTGTACTTCCGTCTGTGCCGGTGGGGATTGGAGCAAAGTTAACCTCGAAATCTGGGTAATTACCTTTGTAGATATCGACCATCCAGGGTCCGTCCACGATCATTGCATACAGGCCAGTGGCATGTCCGTCCGCAGTACCAATCCCGCCGCCAAGCAGGTTGGGGGAGATACAATCCTGGTTGAAAAGCTCAGTGAGCATGGTAAATGCAGCAACACTGTCTTCGCTATTGACATAGCCGCTGGCGGTAGTGATGTCTGCATCGACAACCTCGCCGCCCATGGCGTAAAAGATTGGGGCTGGTGCCCAGAAGTAGGTGCCGCCTAAAGCGTAGCCATATTGGGTCTCACCTTTGGTGAGTTCACAAGCGACCGTGGCGAATTCATCTAGCGTAGCCGGTGCATCTGTGATGCCGGCAGCATCGAAGATCTCTTTGTTCCATAGCAAGACCTGGGTGTTGGTGTTTTGTGGCAAGCCGTAATAGTGCCCCTGCCAGAAGTTGGTGGAAAGCGGGCCAGAGAAAGTGCCATCGGCGATATCATCGAAGCCGGGCATTACACCATCCAATTGCATCAGAGCGCCTTGGTCTGCGAATTCGGAAACCCAGGCGATGTCCATCCTGGCGGTGTCCGGTGTTGCATCTCCAGCGATACCGGTGATCAGGGCGGGTTTGAAATCGTCCCAGGCAAAGCGGGTGGATTCCACCGTAATGCCGGGGTTAGCGGCTTCAAAAGCAGTAATCACTTTTTCAATCTGCTCAGTCTCTGGATCACTCATCGTGTGCCAATAAGTGATCATTACTGGTTCTGTTATCGTTTCTACTTCTGCAGGGGATTCATCTACCACTGTTGGTACATCTGCAGCCTGTTCTTCGACTTTTGGGGCGCAAGCACTCATGATTATCGACAAGGCAAGAATTGCACCCATAAAGACAAATAATTTTCTACTTTTCATTTCTATCTCCTTTAATTTAATTAATATTTTTAAACGGGTTCATTTCGAACAAATTCTTCTTATATAATTCTCCTTTCATTTACTTATACTTTATTCATTCAGTAAATTTACTTATATAAAATTTTTTCCAATCCAGCTTATAAATTTCTATTGGTGAATTGGTGACTCGAATAACTTCTGTAAAACGAGGCTTGCGGAACCCCTGGCCCAGGCATCATCATCTAATGGGTCTATGACAATCTCGGTAAGCTCAAATAAGCCGTTAAATACATTTTTCTTTATCGCAATTTTCATGGGATTCATAAGTAGCTCCCCCGCCCGAACACCTTCACCACTTATGATAACCAGTTGAGGATTAAAAATATTAACTAAATTTGCAATTCCTACACCAAGCGCTTCACCAGCCTTTGCGAAGATCTTTTGCACCACTGCATTTCCGTTATTACCTAAAGAAATAAGGTCATTAATATCTTTGATATTTTTTTGAAGTTTGCCTTGTAAAATTTCTTCAGCGGCTCTTTTCATTATTGCTGGGTCAGAAGCAATGCTTTCTAGGCACCCATGTTTCCCACAATCGCATAATGGTCCATTGATTTCTATCACCGTATGGCCAAATTCCCCAGCTCCTCCAAAACTTCCCCGATATATTTGTCCATTGATTACTATACCCATTCCAACACCCCTGCCCACCGTTACCAACAAGAAATTATCCATTCCACGTCCAGCGCCAAACCAATTCTCTGTAAGTGCCAGGGTATTTACATCATTATCCACATAAATAGGTACCTTCAAACGTTTAGTCAGCAATTCGACGATGTTCACATCATGCCAATCAAATATTGATGTATATTTCAATTGACCATTCTCAGAATTTATGATTCCAGCCATACCTAAACCAACACCTAATAATTTATTTTTTTGAACCTTTCCCTCTTTCAACAAGTCCGTAACAATATCAACAATGCAAGATAGCACATTATCTAAAGATCGACCTTCAAGCAAAATGGTTTGTTTAATTATTACGTTGGCTTCCATATTGGTTAAAGCGCCGGTGACATGGTCGGCGGCTAATTTCAAGCCTATAACATAGGCTCCGGTCGGGTTTAATATCAACAAAATTGGTTTTCTGCCACCGCTGGAATTTCCTTCTTCCTTTTCAAAAATGAGGTTGTTTTCAATCAATTCCGCTGTGATATTTGTTATTGTGGCTGGGCTTAAATGGGTTTTTTGAGCAATCTCGACTCGAGAAATTGGACCTAAATTTTTTACTACATTAAGAACGGTAGTAATATTTAGTGCCTTTATTAGATCACGATTTCCTCGAAGGTATTTAGTCATTATCTTACTTTATTTATTGAATTAAGTATAAATAGTTTACATCACTTTTGCATATTTTTCAACCTCAATTTCTTTTTTTATTTTTGAAATATGTAATCTATTTTGATCAGATCAAAAAGTTTTTAAGGAAATACAATAACTAAAACCTCATCAAAATTATTTCCTTTGACAAATAAAATGATAAATCCCCCTATATTTTCCAATCCGAATTCAAAAAGTAAATAAACTTTAGTTTAAGGGTAACCGATGGAGGCCAAACCCTTAATAGATTCTTATGAGTCCCCTGCTCTTAAAAAGAGTATTCGTTTTTGAAACGAATCGGCATCTTTTCTAAACCGTAACATTTTATAACCTTTTATAACCTCCCGACGCCATACCCTCTCAACCCCCAACTCCCCGCAGCCCCCTTAAAGCTTCGATAACTACCCGATCATGAGCGCAACTGCGCGCCACAGCATCCCCACCGCGAAAGCCAGGATCACCACCCCCGCCAGCCGGTTGACCCACCGCATCACATCTGGGCTGAACTTCTTGCGGAAGATGCTCGCCCCTGCGCTCAGCGCCAGCCACCACATCGCCGACCCGCTAAACACGCCCAACACCAACAGGAACGCGCTTGCTTTCACGCTCACTCCCGCGCTCAATCCGCCAAATAGCGCGATGAATGAGAAGATCGTGATCGGGTTGCTCAGAGTAAGCAGGAAGGTGGACAGATAATCCCCGCTCAGCTTGCTCACTTTCACATCCTGATCTCCCATTTCCATAGGCTGACTGCGGAAGGTGCTTATCCCCAGATACAGCAGGAACGCGCCTCCCAATATCCCCAGCCACACCTGCTGATTCGAGAGGAAATCAGCCGCCATCGTAAGTCCGGCCGCCGCAATTGTGCCATATACCGCGTCCGCGGATGCTGCCCCTAAGCCGCTTGCCAAACCGGATCTAAACCCATTCTGCAGTGTGCGCCGGATGCACAGCACACCGATCGGCCCAACCGGCGCGGCGATTGAAAAACCCAGTACGATCCCCTGCGCTAATAGGGCAAACATACTCCCGTTATTCATCTTCCTCTAAACCCCTTCACACCCATGTCATCTCCTTTGCCAGCACCAGCCCGTCTTCTCCGCCCCGGTAATATTTCGGCCAGATATCCACCTGGGTATATCCAAACTTCTCATACAACCGGATCGCGGCAGCGTTGCTGCGCCGAACGGTCAGCTTGACCAGCGGCATGTGCATCTCCTCCTCGCACATTCTTAAAAGTGTTTCCGCGATGCCCATCCTGCGCCAGTCAGGCAGCACACCCAGGGTCAGGATCCAGGCAGTCTTTTTCTCTTTATTGGGATCACCAGCGATAAAACCGATCAGCTCCCCATCCCCCATCGCCCGCATACGCACCACGCTCAGGAAGGTCAGCACACCCATCACATCCAACAGCGGCCATGCGTCGCGTTCGAAACACGCTTTTTCCAGCGCGGAAAGAGCCAACAGATCCCGCCAGCTAGCCCGCTCGATCATGTACACTTTAGAATTTAGTTCTGGCATCAAGAAAATTATACTGGTGTTAATACATTTTTAACTTGACGTGCCAGCCAAAGCGTTATACAATCTAAATGATATCCTTCGGGGCAGGGTGAGGAAGCAAAAGCTTCTGATTCCCGATCGGTGGTGATAACCCACGAGCGCAGAAATGTGCAGACACGGTGCAATTCCGGGGTCGACGGTACAGTCCGGACAAAAGAAGGTTAACCAAGCAGAATGCGCTGCCCCGTAAGCTGTCAGGAGCAGTGTTTTTTTATGGAAAATAGTTCAAACAAGGCAAGCACCATGAACGTTAGGCGGTTGAGTGTCCCCCTTACGATCGCGATCTTCCTGCTCGCTTGGCAGGCAGCTGTGCTCATTTTCCGTCTACCAGCCTTCATTCTCCCAACCCCAATACAGGTCGCCGATCGATTTGTGCGCGCCCTCTCCGATGGCTCCCTTCTGCGGCATACAGCTGCCACACTAGCTGAGATCCTCTCAGGGCTCACTGCTGGAATTCTCTTCGCTGCCGTCCTGGGTTATTTCCTCAGCCGCTCAACCCTGCTTGAAAACATCCTGCAGCCCTTTTTGGTCGCCAGCCAGGCGGTGCCAACAGTGGCCATTGCGCCGCTCTTCGTGATCTGGTTCGGCCCCGGCATCTTCTCAAAAATACTGATCTGTGCCCTGATCGTTTTCTTCCCCGTCCTTGTCAATATTATCGTCGGATTGCGCGCCGTGCCTGCGAATCTTCGTGATCTGATGCGCTCCATGCAGGCGGACCGCTGGCAGACCCTGCGCCTGCTCGAATTACCGACCGCTCTTCCCGTCCTATTAGGTGGTCTGCGCATCGGAGCAACCCTTTCTGTGATTGGCGCTGTGGTCGGAGAACTGGTGGGAGCGAATCGCGGTTTGGGTTTCTTGATCAATGTAGGCCGCGGCCAATACGACACCGCTCTTGTGTTTGTGGGTGTCTTCACCCTGGTTGCATTAGCCCTGTCCCTGTATGGGATCGTGCTGTTTCTGGAAAAACACCTTCTGCGCTGGCAGGAGGAATAAAGAGAGGAAACTATGAGAAAACCTAACATTTTCAACAACATACTATTGCTTACTCTGCTCGGTTTATCCGCCTGTGCTCCCGTATCACATGCGACCCAGCAGGAATACACACCCATTCGCCTTCCGGTTGGGTACATTCCCAATATCCAATTCGCGCCGCTATATGTTGCCATCGAGATGGGTTATTACACCGACGAGGGATTGGATGTGGAACTGGACTACAACATGGAGACCGATTCTGTGGCATTGTTAGGAGCAGGGGAACTTCAATTCGCGATCGTGTCTGGTGAGCAGGTTCTGCTCGGACGCGCTCAGGAACTTCCCGTCGTCTATGTGATGGCATGGTATCGGGATTATCCAATCGGAGTTACTTCTTTCTCAGACAAAGAGATTAACTCTCCGCAGGATTTGCGCGGAAAACGCGTCGGTATTCCCGGGCTGTATGGTGCCAGTTATATTGGCTTCAAGGCGCTCCTTAATGCCGGCGGGCTGGATGAGCAAGATGTAGTGCTGGATGTGATCGGGTTCACCCAGGTGGAATCGCTCGCCAGTGGGATCGAGGATGCGGTCGTGGTTTACACCAGCAATGAACCCATCAAACTCGCTTCTGAAGGATACACCGTGAACACTCTGGCAGCGTCCGATTATATATCCCTCGTTGCCAACGGTCTCCTGACAAGTGAAGCAGTTATTGAAAGCGACCCTGACCTGGTACGCGCAATGGTGCGTGCGACCCTCAAGGGAATCAAGTTTACGGTTGACCATCCCGAACAAGCCTATCAGATCAGCGAAAAATATATCGAAAACTTGAGTGCGCTTTCCGTCACAGAAAAGGAAGTGCAGCGCCAGGTGTTGGACGCCTCCATCGCGCTGTGGCAGACCGACCCCCTCGGTTATTCACAACCCGCTGGCTGGGAAAATATGCAGGATTTGCTCCTCCAAATGGGTCTGCTCGCATCCCCGATTGATTTGGACAAAGCGTTTAGTAACGGTTTTCTACCTTAATACAAGGAATATAAAAGCATGCCCTCTAATAGTTCCATCCGGCTCAACCATATCAGCATGACCTATGATGATCAGAATGGCTATTTGCCGGTGCTTGAAGATATTCACACAGCCATCCACCCGCAGGAATTTTTATGCGTGCTGGGTCCGTCTGGCTGCGGCAAAACCACACTATTGCGTGTGCTGGCAGGTTTGGATAAGGCGACCGGTGGAAACGCGATCTTTCCTGGTAAAGATTCCCCGCACGTCGGGCTCGTTTTTCAGGAAAGCAATCTTATGCCCTGGCGCACTGTGTTAGATAACATCCTCCTGCCTCTTGAAATTATCGGTGTAGACGCGCAAGAAGCACGTCGGCAGGCGCTCGATCTGGTGGACCTGGTCGGTCTGCAGGATTTCACGGAAGTTTGGCCAGCATCTCTCTCAGGAGGAATGGCGCAGCGCGTTGCCATCGCCCGCGCGTTGATCCAGGACCCGGATCTACTCCTGTTGGACGAGCCCTTCCGCTCGCTTGATGCGCTCACACGTGAACAAATGGGAGCAGAGCTATTACGTGTTTGGCGCGCGCGCCGCAAAACCGTCGTCATGGTGACCCATTCCATTTCCGAAGCGCTTCTCCTGGCAGACCGTGTGCTGGTGCTCACTCAGCGTCCCGCGCGTATATGTTTGGATTTGATTGTCGATCTTCCGCGTCCCCGAATTTCAGATACACGCTATTCGGCACATTTTCAAGTACTGGCAAAACGGCTGCGCGCAGCCATCAGCTGATTTTCTATATTTATAAAAGTGGGGTATTAAGGTCAATTTCCCGGTTGGGTATAGATTCCTTTTTTCGTAAGAAAGTCCAGAACGGAATTAAGTGTTTCCTGATTGGCAAACACATCCATAAAGAACACACCTGAATGGGTAAAATCAATCCGTAGCTTATTGTAGTATTTACTCTTGTAACTATGAACCGCTTCGATCTTGCTAAATCTGACACTTCTTCTGCGTAAAACCTGGTAATCAAAGTGGTCATTTAAAAGGATGAAACGGGGGGATAATTTGTTTTCAATAAATGTAACCGGGGCCAATCGCTTATTGGAAACCGTGTAAATTGCGTTTAACAAACAATACTAATTCGTTTTGACAACCGGCCAATTCAGCAGAATAGTATCCAGCATCAACTGTAAGTTGGCATGCTGAATGCGCACGAATGCGTGTTCCAGTGCACTCACAGCCCCGGCAGCGACCTGTTTGGTAACACTGTTTGCCGTCTTCTGAACAGCATGCGTCAGATCAATATTTGCGATTGGCATACCGCTTTCCGTTCTGACCAACATCACATCCCGCCAGAATGACAGCCAGTATCCCAATCCTTCCCATAAAGCTTTTTTTGATTCTGTACGATCCTTCTTGTTGCTCTTAGTTACTTTCTCTGAGTATTGAAAACGATCCACCCTATGGGCTGCTAAAAGCATTAGCAGATCATCCATCCACTGCATCCGCCTTTCAAACATCTCCTCATCTCCAGCCAGCTGCTTGGCAAACCCAACTCGGCCCGCAGAAATATGCGCGATCAGGTCGGCCTTTTCTTTTGAAAGATTTTTCTTGGTCTCCAGCATACCCGCCAATTCATCCACCGCCATCGGCCGCAAGCGGAGCAGCTCGCAGCGTGAAGTTATTGTTGGTAATAGATTTTCTGGATCGTCAGCTGTTAATAGCAGCAGCACTTTTGGATTGGGTTCTTCCAGGGTTTTAAGAAACGCATTCTGCGCATTGGCATTCGCTTCCTCAAAACGCAGTAGGAGCGCAATTCGGTATTTTCCCTCATAAGGAGCGAGGGAGAAGTCATGCTGGAGATCCCGCACTTGCTCCACTTTAAGCACAGCACCTTCATCTTCTGCCTGAATAACTGTCAGATCAGCATATTGCATTTTCTCGATCTGTTGGCATGTTCTGCATTCCCCACACGCATAACCGGGAGCTGGCGGTTGGGTACAGTTGACCGCCTGTGCGAAATGCAGCGCGAGAGTTCTTCGTCCAACTCCAGTTGGGCCACTGAACAGGTATGCATGACGCATCATGCCTCCAGCTATTTGCTGCTGAAGCATGTTTGCGGCCCATGCGTGCCCGATGATATCCCAGTCCATGTCAGACATTTTAGCGCAACGCACCTTATTAATCAATCAATTAGTGTACGGTGTCCAGGAGATACTATACACTTTGGGTATCAAAAATACATCCGGTTAATATTGTCGCTTAGTGGAAGACAATTGAGTACCGAGAAAGTAGGCCAAAGTGAATCCTGGACACCATATAGATTATAAACAACTTC
>JAUSPC010000007.1 GCA_030655835.1 Pelolinea sp. | reverse complement strand
AGTACCGCCCGCCCCAAGGTGCCAATCACTCGGAGAATTTGAACCAAAAGTATTACCCAAATAATCAGATTGAATTTGCGCAGAAACCATTAGAAATTCATTTGTCTCAAGAGCAGACAAACCGTACGATTGGCGATAAATGTTAATCGCTTCCAATAGGTCATACGAAGACGGAGCAGCTGATTGAACCTGTTGGTTTGGTAAAAACGTGGAAAAAACAACTGCTAAAAGCAGTAAAATCCGTGATCTTTTCATACGCACATTATAAATGAATAAATATTCATTCCTTATTATCGTTGTTGAATTCCAACCACAACCAGGATCAGGCCCACGCCAAATATGGCGAAAAATAGGAGGTAGATCAGGTTCATATCATTTCCAGCTAGATCCGAAGATTTTTTTTCTGTTAAATCAGGTGTATTAGCGGGTTTTTGAGTTATAGTGGGTTGGGGAACTGCCGTAATACTTGGCATGGTCTCCGGAGTCGCCGTTGCAGGAGAGGGCGGTTTAATAATAATTTCCTGCCCTATATAGATGACATTATCATCCTCCCCTATCTGGTTCAATTCTCTTAACTGGTCGATCGTGACCCCGTAATGAGGTACCAGCATCCACAGCGACTGCCCTGATTGAACAATATGTATAACAGACCCATCCTCATTCGGCTCGGCTAGAACCACCGGCACGATGTAATTCGAGACAACCGGGTCGTTCCCGTTCGTACTTGCATAAGAATCAGCCGGCTGAGCCGTCAACCCGGAATCTCCCCAATATGCTGCCACATCAACAATAATATATGCGGTTGACCCACTCACTGCTACACCAACTCCAATATGCTGTCCTCGTTCATGCAGCATGGTATGCATATGTGCTTCATCCGACCACCCGGTAGCGATCAAGTTTTCAATGCTTGAATTAACCGGAATTCCAGCCCAGTTCTCGTTGATATCAAGTCCGACTACATATGAATAACCAGCAGCCAATGCGCGGGCATCGGCATCTGTACCCCCCGGTCCAACATGCCCATCACCCACATTAGGTGCAATGGAAGCCAGATAATCTGCCTGTCTTTGTGCCGCCAGCATCAAGCGGTCATCAACCGCATATGAAGGCAGTCCATAGCTTGCACGCAACGCATTGATCGACGCTATTACATCGTACGAAGTTAGATGATGAATTGGAATAAAAGCCGTCGCGGCAACCAGCATCAGGATAGACAAAACAAGAAGTCTGATCACAGATGTCCGTTTCCTAAACATGATTTTCCTGGTTACTTAATTACTTTTCTCTGGTCAGATTAGTCGAATTTCCATTCAGATAAAATTTCCTTAAAATCATACGCAGTTAAGTCCAGAGATAGCGGAGTGATTGATACATAACGCTGGCTTAAGGCACCAATATCCGTTCCCTCGTTTGGCACACCGGTCGGTGCCTCACCACCAATCCAATAGTAAGGTCTTCCCTGAGGATCTTCCCGTTTAATCAATTGATCATGATAAACCCTCAGACCCTGTCTTGTTATGCGGTACCCGTTCAATTTTTCCATAGAGCAATATGGAACATTGACATTAAGCAGAATATTTTTTGGGATCTTCTTTTTCCAAACCATTTTCGCTACATTTGCGCCAACTTTTGCTGCTGTTTCATAATCCAGTACGCCTTGATGGTGTTCCGGCGCATCCATTGAAACCGCAATACCAGGCAGATTCCATATCGCCGCCTCCATTGCGGCGGTTACAGTCCCCGAATAAGTCACATCATGCCCCAGATTGGCGTTTGGATTGATGCCGGACACAATCATTTCTACTGGTTCTTCCAACAACCCCATACAGGACAACGCCACACAATCTGATGGCGCTCCGTCACAGGCCATCGCCGGACTTCCATCCGCTAATATCGCATTCTTCACACGCAGGGGGCGGGAAAGTGTTTTCACATGGCCAGAAGCAGACCAGTTGCGGTCAGGCGCAACCACAGTCACTTTACCCACTTTTCTAAGTTCTTCAACTAACGCCAGTAAACCCGGGGCATACACACCATCGTCATTCGTAACAAGAATATGCATTTTTTCCTTTTACACTTACATTTAAATTATGAGAACTGGGTTTTTATATGTTTCTATACTAAGTTTTATGGGATAAGTCTACCGCAATAAATATGTATTTATGTTATACTTGCCTAGCTGTTTTTCGAAACAGACTAAAAACACACGCATATAAATGATCCCTGCGTGCCACCGTAGGAAACGGCGGCTGGGGATAGGAATTTTATTTGCGGAGGATTAAAACGCAAAGGAGATAGATCCATGAGTTTAGATATTTCTATGAAAGCCCTTTTGGAAAGTGGTGTGCATTTTGGTCACCGCACAAACAGATGGGATCCACGCATGAAGCCGTACATTTTTACAGAGCGCAATGGTATTCATATCATTGACCTGCAGCAGACAGTACAACAGCTTAAAAAAGCATATACTCTTGTACGCGATCAGATTGCGGCAGGCGGTACTGTTCTTTTTGTTGGAACAAAGCGCCAGGCGCAGGAAACGATCCAAATGGAAGCAGAACGATGCGGAATGCCTTATGTGATCGAGCGCTGGCTTCCCGGAACCCTCACCAACTGGATGACCATTCACCAGCGCATTATGGAACTCGAACGGTTAGAAAAAATGCGCGATTCTGGCGAGATCGACAGACTGGTTAAAAAAGAAGGGTTGATGATCGAACGTAAGATCAAACGCCTCCTAGTCCACCTGAGCGGTATCCGCCACATGAACGGCGTTCCGGACATGATATTCGTTGTAGATATCTCCCGCGAAGATACCGCGGTTCACGAAGCTAATCTGAAAAAGATCCCAGTGGTTGCTATGGTTGATACAAACTGCAATCCTGACAATGTCGACTACCTCATTCCAGCTAATGATGACGCCATTCGCGCCATCAAGCTGATGGTCGGAAAAATGGCCGACGCGGTGCTTGAAGGCAAGGATATGCGCAAAGAAGAGGAGATGGAATTAGAAGCCAATGCTCCAATTCAAGCTGGCGAAGCCGGTGAACGCGCTCGGGTTACTCTCGAAGAAGAGATCGATGACGAAGAACTGCTTGGCGAATCCACTCTTCAGAAGTTAGCGGTAAGCAAACGTGAAGAGGAAGAAGCTGCTGCTGCGGAGGATGACGTAGTTGAAGAGTCAGCCGAGGAATCAGTTGAAGAGTCAGCCGAGGAATCAGTCGAAGAGTCAGTTGAAGAACCAGGCGAAGAGCCAGTTGAGGAATCAGCCGAGGAATCAGCCGAAGAGACACCTGAAGACACTGAAGAAGATATAGAAGACGACGCTTCTGATAAAGAAGAAAAAGAATAATCTCAAAGGATATAATAATTAATAAGGAAATGATGGCAGTAACAACTGAAGATATTAAAAAATTACGAGAATCAACTGGCGCCGGTATTTTGGATTGCCGCTCAGCATTACAAGATTCTGATGGTGATTTTGAAAAAGCAGTCGATTTTTTGCGCGAAAAGGGGTTGGCTGCTGCCAGCAAGCGCTCTGACCGTGAAACATCCGAAGGCTACATCGAACTTTACTCACATGGTGATGGCCGAGTAGGCGTGATGGTTGAAATTAATTGTGAAACCGATTTTGTTGGACGTTCAGCTGATTTCCGCAAATTCACCCATGAAGTTGCCCTTCAAATTGCAGCCGCGGCACCGGACTATATCAGCGAAAATGATATTCCAGCACATGTGTTGGAACGAGAAGAAAAGATCGCTATTGCTCGCTCCAAGGAAGAAGGTAAACCGGAAAACATTATTCCAAAAATAGTGGAAGGGTACCTGAAAAAGTTCAAGGACGAATCTGTCCTTCTTCGCCAGGCATATATTCGCGACGAATCGCTTAATATTCAGGATCTCATCAATCAAAACGTAGCATCAATGGGAGAAAGTATCATCATCCGCAGGTTTGCACGCTATGAATTGGGAGAAGAAAGCACAGCTGATTCAGAAGCTGAAACCGAATAGTTTATAAAAAACCAACCTTAAGGTTGGTTTTTTTTGAAAGGAGCAATATGACACAACCGAAATACAAATTGATCATGCTCAAATTGAGCGGTGAAGCTCTGGCCGGACCAGAAGGGTTTGGAATAAACGCTCAGCGGGCGACGGATATTGCCCACCGCGTAAAAGAGGTGCGTGATATGGGTGTGCAGGTAGGTATCGTGATTGGCGCGGGGAATCTGTGGCGCGGTCGTGTGGGTCTGGACATGGGGATGGACCAGGCCACAGCAGATTACATGGGTATGCTGGGCACGGTCATGAATGCGCTTGCTCTAATGGATGCAATGGAAAAGATCAATGTGGAAACCCGTGTGCAGTCTGCGATCGAAATGCGCGCAGTAGCAGAACCATATATCCGACGCCGGGCGATCCGCCATTTGGAAAAAGGGCGGGTGGTCATATTTGGCGGGGGAACTGGTAATCCTTTCTTTTCAACGGATACCGCTGCCGCGCTGCGGGCAACAGAGATCGGCGCGGATATACTCATCAAAGCAACCAAAGTAGACGGCGTGTATGACTCCGACCCAAAAAACAATCGTCAAGCGAAAAAATTCGAAAAAATAAGCTACATAGAAGCTCTGAACCTTCGCCTTGCTGTCATGGACAGTACAGCTGTATCACTGTGCATGGAAAATAAACTCCCCATCCTGGTTCTTAATCTCTGGGATAAAGCAGCTTTACCAAGCGCTATCAGGGGCGAGCATGTGGGCACGCTTGTGTCTGATTAAGGATCAGGATAAATCACTTTTGATCTTACCAATAACATGCTTTGGTCAATTGGTACATATAAAGTGGATTCATATATAAACGAAGAATTAGACCAATCTATGGAATTTGAAATACAGTATTTTTTCACCGCAATTTATCATTGGAAATAGATGAAACCGCCATTAATGGCGGTTATTATATATATTTAAAGCCAATCACTTTTTTCTACTCCTGGTATTTTTAAACCAATCCGTTTCGATAAAAAAAGCATTTGATGACATATTAATAACAAAATACTGCTCAATAGGTTTGTGATTTGGAGATCCATAGGTTCGATGCCTCCCATTAACTGTCCCGTTAACTTGACTAAAGTGTCATTTAAGAGATAATATGGGGAAAATAACATACAGGCTTTGACAGAGGAAAGTAATCCGGTGAATTCCGACAGGGAAGCAGGGGCATAGACTGAGACCCCCGCGCGAATGAAACTGGCCGAAGTTCCCTCTTGAGCTGGGCAGGTGAATGCAATTGCTATTAGTCTGTCCCGCACGCGCAGCGATAAGAGCGCATCCAATTGTCGGAAAATATCAAACAATTGGTCCGAGCGGGCTGAATTTAGCCAAGCAGGGTGGTACCACGGTTAATCCCGTCCCATGCGGACGGGTTTTGTGTTAAATATAAGGTTTTATTTTTTGCAGGAGAGTATATGAGTGAGAAATCGGGATTGATCCAGGAACTGGAAGCGCTGCAGGCGAAAGCTGAACTGGAGCTTAAAAATATTCAAGATTCAGCTGCGCTGCAGAGCTGGCGGGCAGAATATCTAAGCCGATCTGCGGAAGTGATGTCGTTCTTCAAGCGACTTCCAGAAGCACCAATAGAAGACCGTCCCAGGATCGGGCAATTTGCCAACCAGGTAAAAACCATTTTAGAGACTCAATTTGAGAAAAAAGAATCCGCGATCAAACAGGCTGATCTGGATGCTAATTTACAGAATGAGCGCCTGGATGTAACCCTTCCCGGCCGCGAAACGACCCGTGGGCGTCTGCATATTCAGACTTTGGTGCTCAGAGAGATCTACCGCATTTTCGCGGAAATGGGCTTCCAGGTTTACCGCTCGCCGGAAGTTGAAACTGATGAGAATAATTTTGAACTACTTAATATTCCGGCATATCACCCCGCCCGCGATCTTTGGGATACTTTTTATACTACCAAACCGGGTGTTATTATGCGCACACACACCTCGCCCGGGCAGGTACGCGCGATGCGTGAATTTGCGCCTGAGCCAATTCGGGTTACTCTCCCGGGAATGTGCTATCGGTATGAACAGATCGATGCCAGTCATGAAATTCAATTCAATCAGGTTGAACTATTGGCTGTTGGAAAGAACATCACCTTTGGTGATATGAAGGGTACGCTTGAGGAATTTGCCAAACGAATGTACGGTGAGAGCGTCCGTACGCGCATCCGCCCATCCTATTTCCCCTTCGTTGAACCTGGCGGAGAAATGGACGTGGAATGTTTTGTATGCGGCGGAAAGGGCTGTTCTGTATGCGGCGGTAAAGGCTGGCTGGAAATTCTTGGATGCGGTATGGTCCATCCCGTTGTTTTACGTAATGGCGGTTATGATCCGGAAGTTTATTCTGGATTTGCTGCCGGTTTGGGCCCAGAACGCATATCCATGCTGCGCTACCGTATCGATGATATACGCAATTTCTGGGGTAATGATGTCCGCTTTTTGGAACAGTTTTAGGTAAGGAGAGAACTGAATTATGGAACTAGTATATTCCTGGCTTAAAGAATACGTTGATGTTGATCTGCCTATTGTGGATCTGGCGCATGCGCTGACCATGTTGGGTATGGAAGTAGAAAATGTACGCCTGTTGGGATATCCAAAACCTGACGGGGGAAATACAGGTATTAGTTTTCACGGCTTGGAGTGGGATCCGGAGAAGTTCGTTGTCGCGCGCGTGGATGAGGTTATGGCACATCCCAATGCCGACCGTCTGGTCTTATGCCGCTTATTCGATGGGAAAGATGAACTTTCTGTGCTCACCGGCGCTCCGAATCTTTACCCTTATAAAGGCAAGGGTCCGCTTGCACAGCCATTGAAAGTCGCTTACGCGCGGGAAGCCGCGAAATTATATGACGGTCATAAGTCCGGCCAGGAATTGACCACTTTGAAACGGTTGAAAATTCGTGGGGTGGAATCTTTTTCAATGATATGTTCTGAAAAAGAACTTGGCATTTCTGAAGAACACGAAGGTGTCATAATCCTGGATAGCACCGCCCCAGAAGGCACTCCATTGGTCGAATATATGGGAGATGCTGTTTTCGAGATCGCCATTCTGCCAAACATGGTGCACTGTGCCAATGTGATCGGCGTTGCGCGTGAAGTGGCTGCCTATCTCAAGAAACCCCTGAAATTCCCCGATACCACACTTCTGTCCAAAGGGCCATCGATTACAGACAAGATCTCAATTAAAATTATAAACGCTGATCTGAATCCGCGGTTTGTGGTCGGTCTTTTACAGGGCGTTAAAGCGCAGCCCAGTCCGTATTGGGTACAATACCGATTACAGCTAGCAGGTATGCGGCCCATCAACTCGATTGTTGATGCAACCAATTATGTGATGCTGGAAGCGGGTGAACCGCTGCATGCATTTGATTATGACGTTCTATTGAAACGGGCTGGTGGTGAGACCCCAAAGATCATCACCCGTACTGCCAGGAAAGGTGAAAAACTCACCACATTGGACGATGTCGAACGCGAATTGGATGATTTCACTGAGCTCGTATGTGATTCAGCAGGTGCATTATCGATTGCTGGTGTAATGGGTGGCTTGGAAAGCGAGGTAACCGACCAGACGACCAACGTCCTTCTGGAAGGGGCTTCATGGAATTTCATTAATATTCGTAAGACCGTCGCTTCACAGCGCTTGAATTCAGAAGCGTCATATCGCTTTTCACGCAACGTCCATCCCGCGCTTGCTGAAACGGGCGTTCGTATCGGATTGCAGCGCATGGCTGCCTGGAGCGGTGGAACCATCGCGGAAGGGCTGGTGGATGAATACCCCACACCAAGGGTAGATCCGATCATCGTAATCAGTGAATCTGACGTCGAGCGAATATTGGGTATCCAATTAAAAGCAAAAGAGATCGCTGTACTGCTTGAGCGTTTGGATTTTGTGTGCACGATCGAGAATGATCTTGTTAATGCTCAATCCCCGGCTTACCGTACGGATATTGGCAAAGACGTGATTGGGAAAGCAGATGTGATCGAAGAAGTAGCTCGCTTGTTCGGATTTGAGAATATCCCGCCCACGCGATTGCAGGCGGAGCTTCCCCCGCAGCGCGGAAATAGAAGCGAAGAACGGGATCGGCTGATCCAGGATACGCTGGCAAATTTGGGACTTCAGGAAGTAATTTCATACCGCCTCACGAGCCCGGAATCCGAACTGCGTCTTTATCCTGCCGGCAGCGAGCCTGAGGTTCCTCAATATGTGGAGATCCAGAACCCGATTGCGGTTGAAAAACGTGTATTAAGGCGCAGTCTGATAGCTAGTGTGGTAGAGGCGCTTGAACGAAATATTCGGCATCAGGAACGGCTGCTTCTCTTTGAGATCGGACCTGTCTTTCTTCCGAATAAAGATGAGCTGCTCCCGGATGAACCGGCACGGCTGGCGATCGCTTTGAGCGGCCTCCGCCACCCAAACACATGGGATCAGAAAGGAATACAGCTGCTTGATTTCTTTGATCTAAAAGGGATACTGGAAGCGCTCTTAGATGCGTTACATATCAAAGAATATGTTTTCACGGCAGATACCCATCCCTCCTTCCATCCAGGAAAGTGTGCCCTCTTATCTATTGGGGAAGATCAGATCGGGTGGATGGGAGAATTACATCCAAAAGTAAAAGAGAATTATTCGTTCCTTGAGGCACCGGTTCTGGCTGCTGAGATCGACCTTGATATGCTGTTCACGCTCAGCCCTAAAGATTTTGTTACGACGCCATTAGCAGCGTATCCGCCAGTTATTGAAGACCTGGCAATGATCGTTCCTGAAGGGACGACCTCTGCTGAAATAGAAAAAGTGATCTTATCCACCGGCGGAATTCTCCTGAAACAGGTGAACCTATTTGATATTTTCCGTGGAGAGCAGATCGGTGCGGGAAATAAAAGTATGGCATATCGCCTCACATATCAGGCACCGAACCGGACACTTACTGATAATGATGTTGGTAAATTGAGGATACGCATCATCAACCAGCTTGAAAAAGAGCTTGGAGTTATAGTCCGCAAGGCGGATTAATTTCATGGATATTTTACTAAGTTGATTATGATCAACAATCCATATAATCACGTAAGCTTGAATAATAAGGCGGTCATGGATACGCTTGAAAAAAGAAAGCGATTTGAGCATGGGTCGTTGTGTTCACCCTCGGTCTTTCCTTCGGTGTCCAGCAAACGATCATTTTCGCCTTATCCATGAACGCGAACTGATTCCCGCACCACCTGCTTCTGCGATCAATTATCAAATCATTCTAAGTGGTTATTCAAATTCTATTATTGTCTTCGATAAAAGAGTATTATTTTTTTCCTAATCAACCCCAAAGAATCTCATGCGTAAACCAATATATATAAAATACATGATCGTGAGATAAATTGCGGTTTTTTTACCTGCGTGCCCATTTCGAAACCATAACACAGCCCATAAAAAGGCTCCTGTTAGGGCTTCCCAAGGCAGGTCCCATCCAACCAACGGCCTTGGAACCCAATATGTGGAAATGATTGCACCGCCGCCTATAGCTACTAGAGGATTCGTTACATTACTTCCTATCAAAGTGCCAAGCGAAATGCCGCTGTCGCCATTCTTAATCCCTGAAATAGCCGTCGTAAGTTCGGGCAAGGCAGAAGCCACACCCAGCGTCATGACACCAATTAGAGAGCCGCCCAAGCCTGTATAGCTGACGATATTCTCGGTTATTTGTAATACGATTATAGATGTGAAAACAGTCACTACAATAGCTAACAATGAAATTACTGCATCTCTCATTGCCTGTCCAATTGTTTGGGGAACATTGTCAGGTATCTCACCATTTCCATTAAATCCATGGTCTTCTTCTTTATAAAATTTTCGCTCATCGTAATATAAAAAGGCCATATATAACAAAAATGATCCAAAAAGTATTACACCATCCATCCGAGAGTAAGTGCCGTCCAAACCAAGTCCTATGCACATTAGCGTGCTGATAATCATGGGACCCATACTTTTCCATAGAAAATAGCGCTTGAACTGCAATCTACCCGCAATAAAAATCACTATCGCCATAATAAGTGTTTGCTGGATTACATCCGAACCAATATTTGCACCTAATACAATCGCTGAGCTAATTTTATAGTCTAATAACCCGCTCAAAATTCCAACTGAAGCTGTATAATGCGAAACAATCTCTGGAATGCTTGTCGCCAGCGAGACAATGGTTACACCTACAAAGGTTGTTGATAAGCGAAAAAATCCCGCCAGTCCAGTTAATTTTCTGACTGCAACATCCGCGCTGAGCACTAATACTGCCAGAGAAATAATTCCACCGATAATTGAAAACCAGGTATTGCTTAATAAAACTTCCATTTTTTTATGATCTCCTAAATATAATAAAAAAGAGCCGCAATAAGGTGCGGCTCTCATTAAACTACCAACTTCTACTTATTGCACAAAAACTCCGACTACCATATATACGGGCACATAACCATCAGGGTCATCCTGAAGGGGAGGTTGATTCTTTAAGAAGAAATACATACCCGTTTGGTTATTATTCATTTTTTTATCTCAGTGCCAAAAGAATATTCTAAACCCATTCACGCCAAGCGTCAACCTTTTTTGGTACCTTTTTTGGTAGAATTCAATAATATGCTATGAAAGCGAATTCTCTAATTATTAAATGTGGGTTTATAAAATGAAAAAGGTGATTTTTAAATCATTTAATGATAATTGGTTTTTTTATATCGTTTTTCTATTCATTTCTATCCTATCTTATTCCTTGGTTCTAATTCCGAGAGAGATCCCATTTCTTAAAACCCTAAGTGTCCTTACCCGCTATAACGCAACCCGCTTTTTACCTGTAACCACCCTATTATTGATTGCCGCTTTATCCATTAAAAATCAACGACTTTCTACAATTATCACTGCGATTATCTTCTTTCCGCTTTTTTCACTGGTCAGTATATTTGTCCTTATGTCTGCCTGCGCCGCCAGCGCACAGGGGTTACAAAATTTGTCCGCGGGGCTCACAGCTCGTCGATATTTGCCGCAATCCTTTGGCGCTAAAAATTCATTTGATGTTTCCAATAAACCTGTTTGGCTACAGATTTTTGTAGTCAGCATATGTTTTTTATTTATCGGTACTAAAGAAGATGTTTATTTGGGATTATATGCTGCCGGTGTTTTCATTATAATCAGCCAATCCGGATGGGCAGTGACAAAGCGTCTCATTCGGGAAGCAAGACAAGGGCAATTCTGGAAATCAGTTCCGAAATTCCTCATGACAGGCATTTCAGCCAGTTTGACAACTGTTGCAACAATTATCGTACTAATTGAAAAGTTTTCAGAAGGCGCCTGGTTGTATTTTGTTCTCATCCCCATCATTTATGCAATCTTTTCCTATTTTAACAAACAACCCGTCCTGAGTGTCGATCCAATACCTCCAGGTTCTCAACTATAGCGCGAATATATTTTGAAGTTTTTTTATAGCCTCGTGAAAACGAGGTTATTATTTATATAATTACTTATACCAGCATTGACTTATCTAAATAATCAGGGAGTTTCGAAATGACAAGGGTATTCAATCATATAAAAAATAGAGCGTGGGTATTTCTGATTGTCCTGCTGGTGCTATCTATATTGGCATATTCTCTAATCCTCCTTCCTCGAGAGATCCCATTCCTTAAAACACTAAGTGTCCTTGCCCGCTATAACGCAACCCGTTTTTTGCCAGTGACCGCAATTTTATTGATTGCTGCATTGTCCATAAAAGATCAGCGCCTTTCTACGATTGCCACTGCACTTGTCTTCTTCCCGCTTTTTTCATTGGCATTGAATGGGCTTTGGGCAGGCGCATATTCTGAGAATTATGTGCTTGCGGGGTTAGTCCCCAGAAGTGACGCATTTGGTTTTTATGGCGGGGCCATCTCCCTAATGGAGAACGGGGTTCAGATCAGCATCGCCCAGCGCAGACCGCTATATGGCGGGTTCCTTGCATTTATTTTATGGATCTCCGGGGGCAATCTGCAGATCGCGCTGGCAATTATGGTTTTTCTAACCGCAGCAGTGTGCTTTTTCTCTGTGCTGGCTGTAAAAAACACCTTCAATTCCGCAGCGGCTGTTTTGTATTTCTTTGTCTTGTTTTTTTTCATCCGCAGATTTATCGGGGTCACGATGTCAGAAAACATGGGATTCCTGCTCGGCACTACCGCATTTACCTGTTTCTTGATCACCTTAAAAATATTCATCCATAATCCAAAAAAAAGCAGATCGATTTTCCTTTTTTCTACTTTTTTGTTCTCTTTGTCTCAAGCAGCACGCCCGGGAGCGGTCATTATCCTGCCGCTATTAATATTATTTGCGGGATGGTTGTGGAGAGATAAAAGGAAATTCGCATGGAAACTGATGGTAATAACCACCATTGTTGTCATAGCAGGATTCATGGTTAACACGATCGTTTTCAAGATAACTTCTCCTGATTCCGCTTCGCAAATTAGCAACCTTGGCTATGGCGTATATGGTTTAGCTGTCGGGGGGAAAGGGTGGGAGCAGATCTTTACTGATCATCCAGAAATTAATCTACTTGAAACTGGTATTCGCAATCAGCGCATTTTTGAAATCATTCTTCAGGAGATAACCACCCATCCCGAAAACCTGATAAAAGGACTTATTATTCAGTTCAAGATCTTATTTTCCTTCCAACCCACCAATAGTCTGTTCTCATTTGTGTATACCAACAACAATATGTTCAATTATGGGTTGATATCATTATTCTTCATATTATCCATTTGCGGGATTACCGCAGCTGTAGCCCAACGCAAAAAACCAATTGGTGCATTTATCCTCTTATTAACTCTTGGATTTCTGCTTTCACTCCCTCTTGCTCCCGCTTATCAGACCCAGTATATGCGTGTCTACGCTTCCAGTATTTTTTTATTGGGGCTGCTGCCGGCGTTTGGATTTTCCAGCTTGTTGAAATTTCTTCCAGAAAAAATTCGTGGTTTAGTGATATTTAATAAACTTGACCTGGATGGATCATTAACACCTGCAGTTGCATTCTCAATATTTTTACTAATTTTCGTCGTGAGTGGCCCACTTGCAGTCAAGTTCTTGTCACCTTCAGAGATTCCCTCTCCAGAAGGATGCCCTGGGAATCAGAGTGAAGTTGTCTTGAAGTATTATCCTGGATCAGGAATTAATATTTTAAGGAACTCACCAGACATAATGACCTGGGTGCCTATGATCACGCAATTGGACTACAAAGGCAGCATTCATAATATCTGTTGTGATGATGAGATCATATATTTTGAGAATATTCCTGCGCCAAATGTCCTTTATCCGGCAGTCAATTTGTTAGATGGTATGTTGATGCATATGATCGTGGATGGATCTCTATTACCAACGGGAAAAAATCTTTTACATATCTGTGGAAGAATTGAAGATGTGCATGGAGAAAGATCCGATTGTGGGTTTTTATATCCAAAGACGATACGCATTGTGCAGTAAGGCAAATTAGTTCTTTTTCATGCCAAATTACTTCAAAATACGTATAATGTAAATATATGTATGGAGGTACCATGTCAAAGAAATATTTTAATATTTACGTGGTATTGGTAATTTTAGCTCTTGTCCTCCTTGCCTGTATTGGAGAATAACGACATGTTTTTATTAGAAATTTTTAATGTTCTTAATAATATTATTAATTTGAATAATTCAATATGGTTTTTTAACCATCCATGAATTGGAGCCCTCTATGAAAGCGCTGGTTATCTACGATACAAATTATGGGAACACAAAAAAGATCGCAAAAATCGTCGCCGGAAAACTCTGGAAGGACACCAAACTCATTTCAATCGCGGATCTGAAAAAGAAAGACTTAAAAGGCGTTGAGGTGCTGATTGTCGGCTGTCCAGTCATCGGGTGGAACCCGACCGATAAGATAAGCCAATTTCTGACAGGATTAAAAGACAATGAACTGCAGGGGGTTAAAGCAGCTTCTTTTGATACCAGAATGAAACTTTTTTTCTTTACAGATGCGGCTAAAAAGATTTCAAAAGAACTTTCCCGTGCTGGCACAACGATCATCGCAAGATCACAAGATTTTTATGTACAAAAAGTTGAAGGTCCCCTGAGAGCCGGGGAGAAAGAAAGGGCAATTGTTTGGGCAGCAGATATCAAGAACAGCGCTAAAGGAAAATAAGAAAACCTTACAACTCAATAATTTACTTTTCTGAAATCTTACCATCGCAAGCAGTCCCACTAAAAGATTATGCTCTCGGCTGCTTCTTTATGTCTGTGAAAGGAAATCATAAATAATGCCTGCAAATATGGCTGCTGTTTTAGTTAGGCTGTCAACATCCACCCATTCGTCCGGTGCATGTGGATTGCCTCCAATTGGCCCAAAACCACATAATGTAGGAATGCCTGCGCCTATCAACATATACCCCTCATTTCCCGGACCTGCACCTTTAATATCCCATGGAGTTCCATATACAGCTTCTGTGTAATCCTGAGCAATTTTTGCAAGTGGGTGATCAACCGGAATAGCTGCACCCGGAATTTCCACTGTAACCACCACTTCCGTTTCCAATCCAGATCGCCTTTTCTTAACCCGCTCAATAATTTTATCTACCTTATCCAACACAGGCGCCTTTTCCTGCCCGGGCAGCAACCTGATATCCACCACTGCGCTGGCTTTGTTAGGAACAATGCTGGCATAATCTCCGCCGCAGATCATGGTCCCTGGAGTAATCGTAAATCCCAAATGCTCAAACCCGGGAATTTGTCCTCCCGGGATTTTCAACTTTTCCAAATCGATCAAGATCTCAGCCAATCCAGTCACAGCATTTTCTCCCTGTGTGCGGTTGTGCCAGGAGGCAAGACCGGCATGTACTGATTCTCCTCTCGTAGTGATCTCTAATCGCAGGAGTCCGCGGTGGCCGATACAGACAATATCACTCGCATACGCATAGATCGATCCGGCTGCTTTCAATACTCCCTCATCGAGTAGATAGCGCACGCCAAGTGAGCTGCACGCGCCCGATTCTTCATCAACGACTCCAGCCAGGGTCACTTTTTGTTGATCGAGATCGATCAAACCCAAGTCACGCATGATCTGAATGGCATACAAACCGCAGGCGATCCCTGCTTTATTGTCCGCGGTGCCGCGTCCAAACATCTTTCCTTTATTTATTACCGCATGAAATGGGGAAAACGTCCAATCCTCCGGCTTCCCTTCCGCTACGGTATCAATGTGGGCAATGATTGCGAATCCCTGCTCCCCATCGCCGCACGTAACAACTGCATTGGGTCTTGCGTCATCTTTTGCCTTAAGGAAACTGGTTAAACCAAGCCGCTTTCCTTCGGTAATTATTCTTTCAGCGACCATCCGCTCCGTTTCCTGTCCATTTACTGAAGGGATACGTACCAGATCCTGTAGAAATGCTGTCATTTGTTCACTATAGTGCTCAGCTTTTTCAGTTAATTTTTCTATATTAATTTTCTTCATAATTTTTCTCCGAGCAATTCTTTTTACTAGTTAAAAGTTTATTGTCGATTAATTCTATTACATTACCATATCATCATCTGAACCGCGCATTTCCCGTCAGGTATAATCATGCGAATAAATTGAGGTGAAGATGATACGAAATGTAATTATTGATTGTGATACGGGATTGGATGACGCGGTCGCTCTCCTATTAGCGATCCGTTCTCCTGAATTAAATGTCAAGGGCATTACCTGTGTAAATGGAAATGTGGGTTTGGACAAAGTCATTAATAATACATTACGTGTGGTTGAACATTCAGGAATGAATATTCCAGTATATGCGGGAGCTCGGACCGCGCTCATTCCAGATACATCTAAAGAAGATGCCTCCGCTGTGCACGGCAAAGATGGTTTGGGCGGCATTCCTTTTCCTGACCCGACATCCTCTTGCGAAGCACAGCATGCGGTCGATTACATCGTTGAAACGATCATGAACGCAGAAGAACCCATTGATTGGATCACCCTCGGCCCCTTGACTAATGCTGCGCTTGCCCTGCTTAAAGAACCTCGTATTTCCAAAAATGTGCGCATGCTGACCATGATGGCTGGCGGTGTTAACGCCGGAAATGTTACCGAAGTTGCAGAATTTAATGTATTTGCGGATCCGGAAGCGGCACGTGTGATCTACAACAGCCGCATGCCAATGACAATGGTTCCGCTAGACCCGTTGTGGAACGGTGGGTTCCTGACCGTTGAAAATATTCAAAAAATTGAGGGGGCCTGCCAGAATCCCTGGTGCGAAATGGCATCCAGGATATTCAATCGCACTGAAAAACTGGTAGAAGAAATGGGACGCAACCCTGTCAATGGTGTCGGCACTGTTTCCCCTCCCGATCTGCTCGCTGTAGCTGTGGCCATCGATCCGGAAATTGCTGTCATGTTTGAAAGTTATGTCGACCTGGAAACTCGTGGCGAATTTACCCGCGGCATGACGGTTTTAGACCGGCGGGAATATTATCGAAAAGAAGACAGACCAAACAAGAACAAGGTAAAGATCGCTGTCTCTGCCAGGCAAGAGAAATATGCTGACCTTGTCTTGAATACATGGATTAGGTCATAAAAAGCAATCTTCTACAAAAATCCCTACTTTACAAGACGATAAATCTATATCGAGAATAGTTTTTTACATTCTAGATATTCTTAATAATTATTAGTTGAGTTATGAGTCTTTTTGAATATCCAGGTCCAATATGAATAGATTTGAATTTTCTAAAAAAACCGAGTTTTTTGTGTTTGGCATATAATTTGCAACATAAATATGAAAGTAATGTGCATTTAATGGCGTTTTCTTGCCAACAAAATGTGTTTTAGTATTTTTTTTAAGATTTATCATTTAATAAGGAAGAGGAATCGCAGCGTGGATATATTAATTACCGGAAACATTTCCACAATAGCTCTCTCGCTTGCAAAGCAACAAATTGAAGAGGGTCATTCGGTTGTGGTCACAGACGCAACTGAGGATTTCTTCACTTTTAAGAATCGAGCTTTTGTTGCCTATAAAATAACCTCTTCAGATGATCAATACCATGAAATATATCGGTCACATTCATTTGATACCGTTATTTTTATAGCAGCTCAGGAAGACAGCCTTGTTGATCCAATCGGTTCCAATTTATCAAAGGTAAATCTTGGGTTAGAAACCAACCTCGACCTCTGTCAGCAGAATGGTGTTGATCAGTTCATATATATCTCGTCTTATGAAGTTTATGGAAATGCTGAAGAAGCACTTGAAAACGCAGACCCTGAACCCACATCAAAATTGGGGCAGATACTTCTCAATGGTGAAAACCTTTGCCGATTTTATGCGAAGAATTACCCCTTATCAATATCAATTCTACACGTACCGTTCATATATGGGACAAACGAAAAGAACTCGTTTCTTTTCAAGCTGGTTCAAAAAGCAAAATCCCTGAAGAAAATAGAGATCAATGCACATGCGCTCGCCCGTTGCAGTTTCTTACATATAGATGATCTCTTTATTTTTATCAGGAGCCTTTTTGAAGCAGAAAACAAGTCTGATCTTCAAGTATTCAATCTAAATCTAAAAGATATTAATTTCTCGTTTCTCGCCCAACAGTTAAATTTATATTATCCCAAAGTGCAATTTTTGTTCCTGGGCGAGAAAAAATTTCCATCAAATCTCAAAATTGAAGTTAAAGCAGCCAGAGAAAGATTCAATTGGACCCCGCATCATCAATTGATAAAAGACCTTCCTGATCTTATTGAATATATTGCTGAAAAACCATTAAAAAGAAAAGTGTTTGCGAAAAAAATCAAAGCTCTCACGGTGTCTTACCGGCCCTTTCTCGTATGGGGCGAAGTGATCCTCGGCGCTTTTCTCATGCATATGCTGACAGTCTGGTCCAGCACAATTATTGAGTTCAAATATATCGATTACCGCTTATTGTATGTTGTCATCATCGGTTCAACCCATGGACTTTTATTTGGGGTATTGGCTGCGCTCCTTGCAGCTGTTTCAGGCGCAATCAACTGGCAGCGGATCGGTTTGGATTGGGCTCTTTTGATCTATAACGTTGAAAACTGGGTCCCATTTGCCATGTTTTTCCTTGCTGGCTCGGTAACCGGATATGTACATGATAAAAAAGAAAATGAGATCACTTTTGAACAACACCAGACAAAATTGATCCATGAGAAATATGAATTTCTTTATGCCCTTTATGATGAGATCAGTTCCATTAAAGATAGATTACGAGAGCAGGTGGTTGGATATCGCGATAGCTTTGGACGGTTTTTCAGAGTCGCGAATGAATTGAATGAGCTGGATGAAGACAATATTTTCCTAAAGGCGTTAGAGGTCATTGAAGATCTGATGAAAAATGATCAGATCGCGATTTATTCAATTGAATCTTCCGGCAATTACGGACGATTGGAAGTAAAGTCACCAAACATGGAACAAGAAATTCCCAGATCGCTCAAATTATCTAACTTTTCGGAAGCATTAGAATCATTAAGAAGCGAAACTGTTTTTCAAAACAAAGATCTGCTCCCTAATTATCCATCCTATATCGCACCTATAAACAATCAGGGCAGGTTGATAGGGTTGGTTGTCATTTGGGAAGCTAACTTTGAACAATTCACAATGTATTATTTCAACTTGTTTAAAGTCATCACGGGGTTGATCCAATCCTCTCTGGTTCGGGCAGCCACATTCAAAAACGCACAGATCGAAAAACTATTTATCCCCTCAACCGAGATCATGAATCCTGAATCATTTAAGCAATCTCTTGAAATAAAAAAGAAAATGCGCAGGAACAAGATCGCTGATTTCCTGGTGGTCAGGGTAGAAAAAGGACAGCGCACTTGGATGGAGTTTTATGAACAACTATCAAAAGGTATTCGCGGAGATGACATAGCTGGCCTGATGAACGAAAATGATACCCACTGCTATGTTTTGCTCGCAAACGCGGGGGTAGAAAACATTAAGTTTATCCTCGAACGCTTACAGAAGCTTGACCTTGAAAGTGAATATATAGAAGAGTTGGAAAGTGATTAGATGATGGATTATTCACTTATAAATATAATAATTGTTTTGCATTTGGCATTGGTAGGTATATATGCACTGCTAATCTATACGCGCCGTTCTTCCTTGTCGCCAGTGAATATTCTCCCAATATTATGTATTCCTTTTTTCGGAATTATCTCAGCATTAATCGCAGACTATGTTTTCTTTAGTAAAAAACAAGAACTAGATACAACAAACTCTATTGAAACCTTGACCTTAAGCAAAGATATATACTGGAAATCAATAAAGAAGCGCAAGGAAGCGCAGAATGTTGTTCCCCTTGAAGAAGCTCTCATCATCAACGATCGCCAAACCAGAAAGGAATTAATCTTCGAAACTTTACTGGAAGATCCGATGAAAAATATTGATATCCTCCTCCTTGCCAGAGAAAATAACGATGTTGACACTGCCCATTACGCAAATACTACTATCGCCAAGATTCAGCGGGATTTCCAGCTCAAAGTTCAGAAATTAGCTGTTGACCATGAAGCCGATCCAAATGATGCCGAATTATTAGATAACTACATTGAAACACTTGGTAATTTTATCGACAGCGGCTTATCTGAAGCTTTTTTATTAAAAAGGCAGCGTATTGTTTACGCTGATCTATTGGATAAAAAGATCGATCTTGACAGTTTGGGTAAGGATACATTGCGAAAAAAGATCAAAAATTGCCTTGCTCTTAAAGATATTAACACAGCCATGGAAGCAAACGATATCCTTAAAAACAATTTTCCTGAAGATGAGCAAACCTGGATAAATGCGCTGCGGATCAGCGTGGCTGGGCATGATGCGCTCCGCCTTAAAGAAACGATCAATGAAGTCAATAGCCGAAACATCGGTTGGTCTCTTTCTGGTAAAGAACAGATCAGCACTTGGGTAGAAGTATAACATGAAGAAAAGAAATGGTTTTTCGTGGCTGCTTCTTCCTCTATCAATCCTAATTTTTCTTGCTTTTGCTTTGTTTATAGAGAGAAGTGGAATTTCCTATACAGTCAGTCAAAATCCCTCCAGTTTTCTAAGCCCATTACCCACTATTACCAACACGAACATCGAAGGAATTAGTGCAGCCAAACCAAAGTGTTTGGTGCTCTTCGACTCAGAAAGCGGTTTAAAAAAGGGATCTTTTGACACAGTCCTTGCCACTCTTGAAAGCATGAAAGTACCGCACACTGAGATTAATGTTTCCCAATCTTCACGCATAAGGTTTGAGGATTACGAAACGGTTATTTTAACTTTTGTTCAGCTGTCACGCATTGATGACCAGATTGATGAATTACTGTTTTGGGTTGAAAACGGCGGTAAATTATTATTCGCAATTCGTCCAGATAACACGGCCGCTTTATCTGGGATCTACCCTCAACTTGGGATCACCGCATTAGGTCCAGGATTAATTAAAGCAAATGGTGTGGAATTTCTAACCAAACTACTCCCTGGTACCGCCGGGATGCAATTTGGTGAGTCGTTTATTAACCACACCAGCCTGCCGGTTGATTTGGATGAAAGCGTTAAGCTGCACCTCATTTCTTCAGATATTCTTGGGTTACCAATCTTATGGCAGACAGAACTTGGTAATGGGAAGGTCGTATTCATTAATTCCGATCAATTCATCAATAAAAGCAGCCGTGGGTTGATCGGGGCAGCATATAGTCTGCTTCAAGATGTTGTCATATACCCAGTGATCAATGCATCCGTTTTCTATATCGATGATTTTCCAGCGCCTATTCCTGAAGGAAAAAACGATGCTATTTTTCGCCAGTTCACTCGTGATATCGAGAGTTTTTACCTGAATGTCTGGTGGCCAGATATGCAGGACATTAAAGATAAATACAACTTAAAATATTCCACAGTCATCATTGAAACATATGAGCATAAGCTTGAACCTCCGTTTGAGTACACTGCCGGCCAAGAGGATCTTCTAAAATACTATGGTGGTATCGTTTTACGTGATGGAGGCGAGATCGGGCTGCATGGGTTCAACCATGTCCCTCTTTGCCTGGAGGAGGATGGGATCAACCAAGTCCTGGATTATCCCACCTGGCCTTCTATCAGAAACATGAAGCAATCGGTCATTGAATTACAGCAATTTGGATCTTCCATGTTCCCCGAGCAGCCTTTCACCATGTATGTGCCTGTTTCAAACATACTTTGCCCTGATGCACGAAAATGGCTGCCAGAAATTTTATCTGATCTAAAGGTCATCGCGAGCGTCTATCTTCCGTATGAAGATGTTCCCGCATATATACAGGAATTCACAGAAGCCGAAGACGGGATTGTTGAATTTCCTCGAATTGTTGCCGGATATGATCCGGATAATTTCATGCAGTGGACAGCCGCAAATGAGATCTGGCTGCATTACACTGCTGGCCATTTCGTACATCCAGATGATGTGCTCGATAGCTACCGCAATCAGGGAAGTACTTGGACGGGTCTAAGGGACGCATTAGATAAATATTTACTGTGGGTCTATAGTTCCATGCCTTCTGTCCGTAATTTGACCGCCAGTGAAGGCGCAATGGCAGTTCAGCGTTTTGTGCGCCTTTCCCCTGATTACGAGTGCAGTAACACGCAGTGCAATGTTACCCTGAGTGGATTTTATGATGAGGGATGGCTTTTAATGCGCACAGAGAAGATCCCATCAGAGATCACCAATGGTGCATTTACTCAGGTTGCCCCAAACCTTTACCTGATCGAAGCGAACGCTCCAGATATGCTGATTGGATTCGAGGAATAGCATCATGAAGATCTGCATGATCCTTGAAGGGAGTTACCCATTTGTCAGGGGGGGGGTGTCAAAATGGGTAGATGATATGATCCGTGCCCAGCCAGAACATGAATTTATTATTTGGGCGGTTGGAGATAAAGAAGAGAAACGCGGAAAATACGTTGTCGATCTACCCCAAAATGTCACTTCGGTACACGAAGCATTTTTAGATACAGCCCTCAAACAACACATCCGCCGAAATTCAAATGTAAAACTGAAACCGGCGCAAAAAGAAGCTGTCAGTCAGTTGATACGCTGTGAAAACCCGGACTTAAATATCCTGCTTAACACATTCGAATCAAATGTGATCAATCCAGTTGAATTATTTATGAGTGAAGCATTCCTTGAGATCGTTAAAGAATTTTGCAGGGATAAATTCCCGTTTGCCGGATTCACAGACCTCTTTTGGACCGTGCGCTCCATGTTCCTTCCATTACTATATCTGGTCGGGCAGCCATTACCAGAGGCAGATCTTTACCACAGCTGCTCAACGGGATATGCGGGAGTGCTAGGTACATTCGCATCAATGAAATACAATAAACCATATATTGTGACCGAGCACGGCATTTATACTCGCGAACGTGAGGAGGAAATTCTGCGTTCGGACTGGGTTGTGTCCTATTTTAAAGAGTTGTGGATATCCATGTTCTTTATGTTCTCACGCTTTGCTTACCAGGAAGCACATCAAATTACGTGCCTTTTCCAACGCGCAGCGATCATTCAGGAAGATCTGGGATGTCCACCTGAAAAGATCTCTGTGATCGGGAATGGGATCAAAGTTGAAAATTTCAAGGATGTATCCAGAAAAGAAGATGATGATTGGATTGATATAGCTGCCATCGTTCGCATTGCGCCGATCAAAGACATCAAGACAATGATATACAGCTTTTCGCAGCTCAAGCAGGAGATGAGCAACGCACGGCTGCATATTCTCGGCGCAGTAGATGATGAGGAATACCACAAGGAATGTTTATCATTAATTGATTATCTCAATGTAAAAGACATAATTTTCCCGGGTTTTGTTGACATTAAAAAATATTTAGAGAAAATTGATTTCACGCTCCTGACCAGCCTATCCGAAGGACAGCCTTATGCGATCATTGAATCAATGGCTGCCGGTCTTCCACTTGTGGCAACCGATGTGGGGTCCTGCCGGGAACTGATCAAAGGAGATAATAATGACCGCTTTGGCTCGGCGGGTATTTATGTGACCCCGATGCATCAATCGGAAATGCTGGAGGCACTACTGGAAATGAGCGAGAACAAGAAAATGCGCGCAAGAATGTCTGCTGTCGGCAGACAGCGTGTGAACACGTTCTATAACATTCAAGGAATGATCATAAATTATCAAGAAACATACCAGAAAGCGATCGAAACATGGCAGGCATCGGGTTCGAACTAAAGAAATTATTTTCAGAGAATAGTATTATTCTCAAACTGCGGGCAAACCTTTTTTCAAGCATTGTCATCGCTGGACCGATGATCATGGGTGCAATACTGCTGATTGGAATAAAATACTTAGCTGTGCTTGCTGACACATCGCTGCACCAGCAGGATCTTCTCATTGTTGTGATCACTTACTCACTCCTTTTCTCACTGCTTCTTATCAATACACTTTCTTACGTTCTATCTCGCTTTGTTGCTGACATGGTCTATACCAACCAGTATGAATATATCCTGCCATCTATGTACGGTTCAATTTCTCTACTACTGGCAATTGGAGCTCCAGCCTGGGCACTGTTCCTTTATCTCAGCAAGCTGCCTCTCGAGTACAGCATTTTTTCATTTATCTTATTCTGTCTTGCGGTTGTCGTGTGGACTCAAATTAGCTATATCACGGATATTAAGCGCTATAAAGAAGTGATTTACGGGTTCACTTTTGGCATCCTGTCCAGTCTTATGGTCGGATATATCCTAACTTCTAATAATTACGAAGCAGTTACATCCCTCCTTGTTTCCGCTTGTGTCGGATATGGCGTTATTATGACCACTTATACCTATGTCCTGCATAGACATTTCCCGGAAGGAAAAGGCATTTCTCTTAAATTCCTTGAGTGGATAACCAAGTTCCCCAGTTTGCCTTTTGTTGGGTTTTTTACGACATTTGGCTTATTCGTGCATCTTATATTAATGTGGCAAAGTCCATTGGGTGCGCAGGTGCATGGACTTTTTTACCATGCGCCCTCGCATGATATTCCCGCATTATTTGGATTTTTCACCATTCTCGTCACGACCGTCAACTTCGTCACTTCGCTTGAGGTAAATTTTTATCCAAAATATAAACTCTATTTCAGCCTCCTAAACAAAGGCGGCTCATTGTCAGACATTGAAAAAGCCAAGACTGAAATGTTGATCGTGCTCAAACAAGAACTTCTTTATCTCACTCTCAGGCAAATGTTCGTCACGATCATTTCGATCATATTTATCAGTGAGATATTAAATTTGCTTGGGGTTGGATTTACTAATACAATGATCGGTTTATTCCGAGTTCTCTGCATCGGATACGCGTTCTACGCTATCGGCAATACAATGCTTCTCTACCTTCTTTACTTCGCCGCGGATAGTGCTGCATTATTTCCTGCCATGACACTTTTTTTAGTTAATGCAGTAGGCACGTTTGCCACCCTGACCCTTCCCGCGAATTATTATGGATTTGGCTTTGTGATTGCCACATTCAGTATGCTTGTGGTCGGATGGTGGAAACTAGTATCTTTCACGAACCATTTAGAATATCATGTATTTTGCCAACAACCCATTTTTATAAAACCCACCGAAGGACTTCTCTTCCGGTTCTTAAAGTGGTTGGAATCCCGGCATATACCTTTTGTTCGTAGAAGTTTTTCAAAGAACACGCAGGAAAATTAGGCCCGAACAGGAAACTGCAGCCTCATCTCATAATTATTTCCTTGATCTCGCTCAACCATCCCTCCCATGGGTCTCTGAAATATATCTTTCGTTGATAAACTGGCAAAATCTTCATAATTCCTATCACCGCAGCAAGCTACGGGGTATTTAATGAAGAATAAATCCCTTACTCAAAAAACTAGGGGAATTCGCTCAATGATACCTGTGTCAACCATGTTTGGTATCTATCACTCCATTTTAGAAATAAGAATTTAATTAAAGATATAATTCTTATTAAGAAACCTAACTATCATGGAGGCAGATCGTGAAGATAAGTGAGATGATCCCGGAATTGGAAGACATGCTCGGTTTTGATGCAGGTACGGTCAAACTGGATGCGAAAATTGCTGATGTTCCTGAATGGGATTCAATGGCAATATTAAGTTTTATCGCATTTGTTGAAGATAAATTCGACCTGGTGCTTGAGGGTGATCAGATAGCACAGGTAACCACATTTAAAGAGCTTTTCAGCCTGCTTGGCGATAAGATCGAGTAAATTAATTGAGAGGGGCAATGAATAATTCGCCCGTAAATCCGTTTTTATTGAATGGTCGGAGGGTGCTTGTAACAGGTGCATCGTCCGGCATTGGAAGAGGAATAGCCATCCTGCTCAGTCAATTGGGAGCAAGTGTCGTCTGCAGCGGCAGGAATGAAGAACGGCTGCAGGAGACATTTGATAATTTGGAAGGATCGGGGCACGCGTTTTCAAGATTTAATTTAATTGATATTGATGAGATCCGCCCATGGATGTCAGAGATCAGCAAGCAGCATGGCAAATTGTGGGGCATTGTTCATGCCGCTGGAATCCAACAAACCCTGCCAGCCGGCATGATAAACAGAGAGAAATTTGAACAAGTTGTTACATTAAATGCTGAGGCGGCCTTTTTCTTGGCAAAGACAATGCTATCCCCTTCAGTAAGAGATGAGCATGGTGGTTCAATTGTGTTTATCTCATCCGTCATGTCCATTGTCAGCCAGGCAGCCATCAGCACATATTCGCTCAGTAAAGCTGCCCTATCAGGTTTAGCAAAGTCCCTGGCAATCGAATTTGCCCCTAAAAAAATCCGCGTCAACTGTGTTTCTCCCGCATATGTAAGAACACCATTATTGGATGATATGACCAAAAAATGGGATAAAAACCAATTTGAAGATCTAATAAAACGCCATCCGCTTGGGTTAGGTGAGATCCAGGATGTTGCATATTCAACAGCATTTCTTCTTTCTGAAGCTGCCCGCTGGATCACTGGAACAAACCTGATCGTGGATGGCGGTTATACTGCCATTTAGGAGATTATATTGAAAAAAGCCGCGATCAAAACGATAAACTATTACCTTCCAGAAAAAACCTTAACCAACGACGACTTAGCAAAAATTTTCCCGGAATGGCCTGCTGAACAGATCTTTAAAAAAACTGGCATCAGCACAAGGCATATCGCAGCGGAAGATGAAACAGCGTCCGACCTTGCTTATCATGCAGCCCAGAATCTGTTTACCCAAAGCAGTTTTACTGCGGAAAATGTCGATATGGTCATTTTGTGCACAGAATCGCCGGATTATATTCTGCCAACATCCGCCTGCACATTGCAGCACCGATTAGGAATACCCACAACCGCCGGGGCGTTTGATTTCAACCTGGGCTGCTCAGGGTACGTATACGGTTTATCAATTGCTAAAGGGTTGGTTGAAAGTGGGTCCGCCGATACTGTTCTCCTGCTGACCGGAAATACATACAGTAAATTCATGCATCCAAAAGATAAAAATGTCCGCACTATCTTTGGAGATGCGGGTACCGCAACACTGATCCAGGGGGTTGAAAGTGATGAGGAGTTGATCGGTCCATTCACGTTCGGTACAGACGGTGCAGGCGCAAGTAAATTGATCGTTAAAGTGGGCGCTTCTCGGCATGCCAACGAAAGTGATAATCCGCAAGAACAAGGTGAGCAGCGGGAGGATGGATTGCCTGACAGCACTTTATTCATGGATGGGCCTTCGATCTTTTCTTTCACGCTGCGGGTTGTCCCCAAAATGCTCAAAGCGCTGCTCGCTAAAACAAACCAAAGTATTGATACCATTGACCTTGTCGTTTTCCATCAAGCCAGCAAGTTTATGCTGGATAATTTGCGCCGTCAGTCAAAGATCCCAGAGGAAAAGTTCGTTATTGACATGCAAGACATTGGAAATACTGTTTCCAGCACCATTCCGATCGCATTAACTAATGCAAAAAATAAAGGCGTTCTGAAAAACAATCAGACGGTTATGCTGGTAGGTTTTGGCGTAGGCCTCTCCTGGGCTGCCTGTCTAATCAAAAACACCTGGGATGCATAATTGAACATGACTTCATATTCACTATTATTCCCCGGTCAAGGTTCCCAATCTGTCGGCATGGGTAAAGACCTGTATGCCCAGTTTGCCGCCGCAAAAACAATCTTTGACGAGGCAGATGACATCCTAGAGATGGCTCTTTCTCACATATGTTTTGAGGGTCCAGCTGAGATATTGAACAACACCGCTATTACACAACCTGCTGTTTTGGTAACAAGTTACGCCTTGTTGAAAGTTCTCGAGGAGGAATTCGGGCAGGCGCTACGACCAACAGCGGCTGCTGGACACAGCCTGGGCGAATATACCGCGCTGGTTGCATCGGGTTCATTATCTTTCAAAGATGGTTTAACCCTGGTTCAAAAACGCGGGTCATTGATGAAGTCTGCCGGAGAAAGATCAGCAGGCGGAATGACCGCTGTAATTGGAGCCGATGTTCCCGCCATAAATGTATTAATAAATAAAATTTCCGATTCTACCAATCAAGTCTTGAAGATAGCAAATGATAATTGCCCCGGGCAATTGGTCATTTCCGGCAGCCCAACTGCACTTCAGGAATTTGAAGAGCACTACAAAGAAAGCGGTGCTAAATTTATAAAGCGCTTGCCGGTCTCAGTTGCCTGCCATACCCCTCTCATGGCAGATGCTCAAAAAAAATTTGATGCGATACTTGAGCAAACGACGATCAACCCATCCAGCATAGACGTGATCGCAAATACCACCGCCAAACCCATTCGGGAACCACAAGAAATCCGGGAGGAGTTGATGAATCAGTTATGTGGGCTGATCTTATGGACGCAGACAACCTCCTTATTAGGGCAAATTGGATGTATGCATTTTCTTGAAATTGGACCCGGAAAAGTATTATGCGGCTTAACCAAACGCACACTACCCCAGTCGGAATGTGTAAGTTTCAGCAGCATAGCTCAACTCGAATCTGCCCTGCAGTTCCTTGGAGATGGGGAAGCATAATGGCGCAGTCCCGACAAGAAGCAAAAAAACAGGTTATTCAAGCATTAAACCAGGCAGGAATTAAAGCAGGCGATACTGTATTAGTTCATTCTGATTCAACCCTGGCCATGCGCTTATCAATATCCGCATCCTGGTCAGATGCCTGTTCATTCTTACAGGAATGTTTTGAAGAGACTCTGGGGGAAAACGGCACGCTTGTGGTCCCAACGTTTAATTACAACTTTTGTAAAGGCAAACCTTATATTCACGAGAAAACCCCTTCGCAGGTAGGTATTTTCAGCGACCATGTTCGCAAAGATAAACGCGCTGTGCGGTCATTTCATCCCATCTATTCATTTGCAGCGATCGGACCACAAGCAGATGAATTATTGAAGGATGTTGGCAAATCTTCTTTCGGAATAAATTCTGTCTTTGAACGCCTGCTCGCGGTGGATGCAAAGATGGTCTTCTTCAACGTATCCATGGCTTTCTGTACTTTCGTTCACCACATAGAACAGCAGCTCAATGTGGAATACCGCTATCTGAAATATTTCAGCGGTCAGGTCAGTAAAGAAGATCAGATCTGGACGGATACTTTTGATTTCTTTGTACGTTATTTTGACCGCGATGTGACTGTTTCTCTGGATCGATTCCAGGATCTCTTGCAGAAAAAAGGAGTGCTGAAGGAAGTAGATCTTGGAGGCGGAAAGATCCTGGCAGTCAATTGTATTGATACATATACTGAGGGACTGCGAATATTGGACCAGGAGCCCAATTTTCTGATCGCATCTCCCCCAAAACCAATGGCTGGTATTGTCAAAACGGAAGATTACCCATACGTTGCCTCTATTCACAATACGACCGCAAACACCATAAAAGACTTTGTTTCTGAAATATATCCACTGAACCGGGCACTGGTCTCAGATGGGATTGATCAAGCTTTTGACATCATTCGAAACCACCTGCAGGCATACACAGCTTGCACATTGGAAACATACCCACCCACCAAACAGGTATGGACATGGCGCATCCCAGAGCGATTCATTGTCAATAGCGCATTTATTGAAATGGAAGACGGAACAAAGATCTGTGATAGCGCGGAAAACCCGCTGCACCTGGTTTCTTATTCAACACCCATTGATAAGTGGATGAAGTGGAAGGAATTAGACAGCCATCTGCATTATTCCGAGAAACGCCCGCATGCCATTCCATGGGAATTTAAATATTACGAACGCGGCTGGGGGTTCTGCTTAAGCAAGGACGAATATGACAAACTGCCCAGAGAGAAGCAATACCGCGCCGTCATTGATACAGAATACGACGTTTCCGCAGAAAATGGACTGCGCACGCTAAGCGCCGAGATCGATCCGATCGGCGGTCATGACGAACGTATGGGGAGCGTTTTGGTATGCACGCATGTATGTCACCCAAATATGGCTAATGATGATGCCAGCGGCGTGGCTGTTGCGCTTGAGATTGCGAGGCGGTTCCACGAGAATCCCCTACCGAAAGGGTCAAAGAGCATCCGCTTCCTGTTCTGCCCGGAGACAATTGGGAGCATTGCGTATTTCAGCCAACACGAAGACCTTATCCCCGCTATCAAGAGCGGCGTGTTTATAGAAATGGCAGGCAATCAAAATCGGCTGGCTTTGCAGCGCTCCAGGCAGGACAACCATTTGATCGACCGCATGGCCAAAAACGTCATCAGTCAAATGGATAAAAATTATTACGAAGACAGTTTTCGCAATGTGATCAGGAACGATGAAATGGTGATCAATGGACCCGGGGTGAATATCCCCTGTATATCGGTCAGCCGCTGGCCATACCCTGAATATCACACCACCGACGACAACCTCGATATAATTGATGAAGATATGCTGCGTGAAGCAGCAGATGCCGTAGAACGCATCCTGCGTATGTTCGCGACCAATTATGTGCCCAGGCGCAAATTCAAAGGCCCGGTGTTCCTGTCTGGTTATGGATTATGGGTGGATTGGCGCGTGAACAAACCGCTAAACCTAGCTTTAGAAAAGATCTTCCTGCGCTTCGAAGGAGAGCACTCCATCTTTGATATAGCGGAGGAACTTGAATTGGACTACTGGGATGTGTATGATTATGTAGAAAAATTCCGCCAGAAAAATTTGATTGAAGTTTTACCGAACACATAAACCTTCGGTTTTTGGTATTTTACTTAAACCCATCAATACTTT
>JAUSPC010000200.1 GCA_030655835.1 Pelolinea sp. | reverse complement strand
AGCCCCTCTTCACTGGAAAATACAATGTCGGTATGTCGGAGCATCGCTTTTGCGGCATTAATGTCCTTTAAAGTGTTTACCTCCATATCTACGACCACTTTTCCCCCCTCCGAGTGCAATAATTGCGCGATTTCGATAAACCAATCATGGTCAAAAAATACCGTATAACCAAACCGTGCCTTCTTCAGCGATTGTTTTATGCTGTGAGTTAGAGGCGGCGGGGTTGGCAGGTTCGGAACAATTAGAATGGTCCTTTCACCACTCGGAGGCAAAATGACCACTGTAAAATCGGTTGAACTATCATCCAGGAAAACAACATCAGATGTTTCCACGTTAAATAGATCAAAATCACGCATAACGGTCTGACCGAAAGCATCGCTTCCCACAAATCCGCCCCATGCAGTGCGCAACCCCAACTTCGCGGCTGCGCAGGCAGTATTCGCGATAAAACCTCCGCCCAATTGATCAGCGTGATGCACAAACAGCTTTTCCCCATCCAAAGGGAGACGTGGAGCATCTAATATCAGATCCACCGCTGCGCCGCCTAGACAATATAAATCAATCATCATTCCTGCTGCAGTGTTTTATAAAGCAAGTCTTTCCATCCTTGAATATCAATTTCCCAACACACCTCAATGTTCTTCTCTTTTTTGGTAACCCCTAACTGATCAACCACTGTCATTCCGAGCGTAAGTTCACTTTCTATTTCAACATCCACAAAATGTGGGCTGCGTTTGGTGCAAATGCTTGGATCGAGCGCAATTGCCATCGTGACTGGGTCGGGAAGTGCGAGTCCTGGTTCGGTCAACCACTCTTTATTTGTCGATATGGCATGCGCATTACAATCAATTGCAAAATCCGCAAAAGGAGTATTGAAAGTGCGAACGTAAGCCATCTCTTCTTCTACTAAATTGGCTTGCCCGCGGCAGTGTTCCCACCCCACCATCAAAAGCGGTATTCCTGAATCAAAGACGATCTTGGCTGCTTCCGGATCCACGTAGACATTGAACTCAGCCGCAGGAGTAATATTGCCAAGGGTAGCCGCCGCGCCTGCCATTGCATAACACATAGAGATTTTTTCGGCAATATCCGGTGCGATCCTTAATGCCAAAGCAATATTGGTAAATGGCCCTAAGGTGACTAAGGTGATGTTCCCCGGGTTAGATCTTACAGCATCAATCAATGCTTCAACAGCATTTCCTTCTGCTAAAGGAAGACTGGGTTCCGGGTAATTCTTGTTTCCCATTCCATCGTCGCCATGAAAGAAATAACCCCATGTTGGTTCTCGTACTAATGGCTGTGAAGCGCCCAAATACACAGGGGTTTTTTTTGCACACAATTCAACAGTATAACGGGCGTTTTTCGCCCCTTTTTCAACATGAACGTTTCCCGCCACAACTGAAATTCCCACCACATTTACATCAGGCCACCGCAGCGCCATTAATATCGCTACCGCATCATCTGAGGCCGTATCAGTATCAATCCAAAAATTACGCATTTGCTTCTCCTCTCTTTTGTTAGCCGATATTCGTCGTTAAGAGTTCACCGATTAGATCAATCACCCACGCCGAGTCAACTTAACAGTCATGGTCTTGCAGCAATAGCATGTTGCAATCACATCGTCAACCCCGGGGTCTGTATCGATAATTATCTTTTGCGGCATCATCCCGTCCTATTCGGAATCGCCCATTACCCGTAAGGAAACATGGCGTGTGCGAGGACCATCAAATTCAAAGAATAGTACGCTTTGTGAACCACCTAAGACTAGTTCGCCATTTTTTACAATTAATGTGAGGCTGTTTCCTATTAGTACGGATTTAATATGGCCTGCGGCATCGGCTGGAGTATCATAGATATGATTAAAATCGACTCGCGTTGGCACCAGCCGATGTGTTTCGGCAATTATGTCTTTGAGTGTCAAAATGTCCATGGCTGAATTGATCGTGATCCCCGCAGTTGTATGCGGTATAAAAACCACGCAAACACCTTCTTTGATTTTGCTGTCACAAACAACTTGCTGAATTTTTTCTGTAATGTTAACTAGGCATTCACTTGCTTCTGTGTTTATTTTAATTTCTGTATACATAATCTTCACTTCCCTTGTCTGAATTTGAATAAAATTTAATTTCTTTTTTCTTCACAACCTTCATTGTCAGCAGTCAGCACGCACAAATCTTCCGGTATTTTCGGGAATCTGCTTTTTCTGCCATGCGGCACTTTGTGCTCAGCAACCGGATAAGCTGTCAACTATTTCCCAAATCAGCGATCACTTCTTCTATGCCATTACGCAGGACCACCGTGGATTCGCTTTGCATTGTCCTTAGGAAATCCAGCACACCTTGTTTGTCAGGGAGAGAAAACCCAGCGCCAAAAACTGAAGCGGCAAGCGCACCAAGCGCGCTTGCTAGCACAGCAGAAGCGGGCAAACTCAATCCGCGCATCCAACCATACAATAAACCTGCGGTATATGAATCCCCCGCGCCAGTAGTATCAACAGCGTCAACAGAAAAGCATGGGCAGAAAAATTGATCCTTCTTATCAGCCACAATACTGCCTTTTTCACCCAACTTGATCGCCGCAAGCTGAATGCCTGAAGAGATCAATAAATCAGCAGCTTCTTCTGGTGATGTCGAACCAAGCATCAAGGAAATCTCTTGGGGGCCACTTATACAAATGGAAAGATCGCGCAAAAGACGGCCCATATCTGTTGGCCTCTGGATAACTGGTTCAAGTCCTGTATCTAAACTAATTTGTACATTATGTTTTTTTGCCAGTTCTACCGCGCGCCAAACAGCATTCTTCTGTGGTGACTCCAGCAGCGCGTAACCAGAAATATGCAGTATGGCAGCATCCTTAATGGCATCCTCATCAATATCTTGTATTTCTAGCTGGATGTTTGCACCGCGATGGGAAAACATCGTCCTTTCCCCGTCAGGAGTAACGATGATGAAAGTAAGCCCGGTTGTTCTTTCCGGTTTAACACGAACATACTTTTGATTTATGTTGGTTTGCGCTAATTCTTGCGTAATCTGTTCAGCCCAAACATCTTTTCCAACACAACCTAACAAACCCGTTCTTTGTCCCAGGTTGTCGAGCACAATGGCAGAATTAACAATCGCTCCCCCCATTTCCACCATTACAGTTTCCGTTAATCCATCTCTACCGGGGGTTGGGAACTCAGAAACTGGCCAAACAGTATCAATATTGATATCGCCCAGCATCAGAATTTCCCCGCTGTTCATGCTTTTTGCACCCCGCCTTCATCTGCACTTTCACTATTTTTAATTGCGCTTACAAAAGCCGCTATTCGTCCCAGGTCTTTTTCTACTCTACTACCCGGTACATTGGTTGAAGTATTGCTGTCCACCCCCCATGGTTTGACCGCCTGTATGGCTTCCACCACATTTTCCGATGATAAACCGCCCGCAAGAATTACAGGGATATGAACCGATTCAATAATTTGTCGGCTGATACTCCAATTATGAATAAACCCTGTCGCGCCAACACCAGGAAAGCCTTCTTTGCTCGTATCTAATAGTAATAAATCACTCACCAGTGCATACTGCCTTGCAAGCGCAATACTTTCTTCCCCGCCCACTGGAATAGCTTTCATCAACTGAATTTCCGGAGACAGACAATTGCGCAATTTTCGCATATCTTCAATATCCACTAAATTAACGTCAGATGAGATATGCACAATGTTCGGTTTAATCGCATTCGCCATTCGCAGAATTTCATCTACCTGATCGGACATGGTGATCGCTGTAGAAGTAGCACCTGTCGGAATTGCTTGAACAATTTCCTTTGCTTCATCAAAGCTCAGTTCGCCGAAAACAAGATCATATTTTCCAGCTATAAAACCGATATTATCTACACCCAATTCAATTGCTGCTACAGCAGTTTCCGGATCCGTGAAAGCGTAAATTTGGATAATCATATATTTCGCCGTTTATAGCCTTTCCTAATTTCCTTAAATATTCTTCGCATTGACGCAGGAATTATTGATGGCTCTGCTCCCCACCATTAGCAACAGATTTATCATCGTTAATCAACGCTTTCAATACAACAAATCACTATGTGATTTGTTGTTAAAGAAATAAATCGGATTATGTATGGTTATTATTTACTTTCGCTAGTTCACGCTCTTGGAAACGCTTTGTTTGTTCAATGATCTGTGCCTTTCTGCGGATTCCATACAGAACTAGCGCAATGATTGTAATGGCATAAGGAATCACATTTACCCATTGTGATGGAATATCCAGTGTTCCTAATTGATTAGCAAGCGCGTCTGCAGCACCAAAAAGAATTGCCGCCAGGAAGGTTCCCCATGGCTTTCGGCCCCCAAGATACACAGCGGCTAATGCGATGAATCCACGGCCGGCTGTCATATCACGCTGAAAAATAGATAGATAAGCCATCGATAAATTCAAACCGCCAAGTGAGGCAAGAAACCCGCTTATTAATATGGCAGTGAATTTCACCAACCTAACGCGTATCCCCAATGACGTCGCTGCTATTGGATTCTCTCCCACAGCTCTTAAATGAACACCAAACTTCGTGTGATAGAGCATTATATAAGTAAGGAATGTGAGCACAACAGCTGCATAAACAAAAACATTGTGTCCGGAAAAAACTGTCCCCAAAAAGGGAATGTCTTTAATAAATGGAATCTCCACAACTGGCACCATTTTACTTGCCAATGATGAGGAGTTGCCTTTATCACCAGTCAGGATATACAACAAGAATATCGTACCGCCGGTTGCCATGATGTTAAGTGCCATTCCGGCTAAAATAATGTTTGTCTCCAGATAAAGGTGAAAATATGCAAGGAGCGCCGAGAATAAAATACCAGCGGTAATACCCGCAAGAACACCCAGCCATACGTTTTGTGTGAAAGCAGAAACAACAACGCCAGTAAAGGCGGAGGTGAGCATAATTCCTTCAAGGGCAATGTTTATTGATCCTACTAGTTCAGTTACCAATCCCCCAAGCGCGGGAAGGATTAGCGCCGTACTGATCCTCAGAATGCTGGCCAGGAACATTGCGCTAAAAATGCCTTTTATTACTAAATCAAACTTCATGAGAACCTCCATCTGAAGGAGCTAATTCTTCCACTTGTGTATTATTTTCACTCTGCTCTTCTACTCTTTTCCTTATCATTGGCAGAAATCGCTCAGCTGTAACAAATAAAATGATGAGAGCCTGGATAACAAAAATCATTTCCCGCGACATATCAGATGAACGTTCCATCACATTTGCTCCGGCGCGCAGGTAACCATATGCCAATCCCGAAATGGGTATCAGAAGGGGATTATTCCTGGCTAAAATTGCCACAATGATTCCCTCAAAACCCATGCCAATCGATATGTTTGCTATGAGTTTAGTATGTATTCCCATCGTTAAATGTGCACCAGCCAGACCGCCAAAAATTCCGCTGATTGCGAATACCAATATCATCGTTTTCTTGGTATTGATGCCTCCATACCGAGCAAACTTGATATTGGCGCCAACCATTCGCAATCTATATCCAAATGGTGTCCGATAAATCAAATAATAAGCCACAATCACGGCAATGATTAAGATATATACCATGATAGTGATATTAGTTTTATCAGAAAATAATAAATAGGCATCTTCAAGAAATGGTACATTGGGGATAAAAGATGGTAATATGCCTTCCTTTGGAAAAAATTCTGAGGCATTGTAACCCGCGGTCGGCGCTTTAATATGGAATATTAGAAAATAATCATATATCTTCAACGCAATTGCATTAAGCATTAAAGTGGATACAATCTCATTCGCATTTAAATGTGCTTTTAAGTACCCAGGGATCCATCCCCAGGCGAAACCGGCAACCATAGCACATCTTATTGCCA
>JAUSPC010000197.1 GCA_030655835.1 Pelolinea sp. | reverse complement strand
TTACCAGACCCCTTTCCAGGTGTTGAAGCAGCAATTACCTGATGTGGATGATTCTATCCGCTATATAATTCCTGTTATGCTTGATAAAGCTTCTGTCGAAATCGGCCCATGGAGTGGATACAATCTCTTGGCACAGTACCCAAGAACCAATTATTCCACATCTTTAAAACCCATACAAATACATTTTCCAAATGAATCGCCCGTTCTATCTTCATCAATGTGAAACGCATATTCTTTTCGGCTGTCCAACCATCCGCAAAAAGCACGTAATAAACCCACAAAATAAAAAAGATGTAGATCGCTTGAAAGCATTTTACTCATCTCTTCACCAACAATTTCCAGACAAAAATTTGTATCGTTCTTCTTAAACGCCTGGATTTTCAATGTGGTTAATTCAGACAAATTCTCTGCAAGCACTTCTAATGATTCCTCGAATCTTTTGGAGATCGGTTTCAATCGATTTTCAATATTCCCCAATTCGATCAAATTTTGGTTATATTTTCTTAGATAGGTGAACGACGCCTCACCAATTCTGAGCAATAAGCCTTTGGCAGTATTTCGATGAAATCTGATCGCAAATTCATTCCCAAAATTCGCGATTATATGAATTCTGCTTTTTTTTTCAGAATCCTCATCGCTGCTTTTCGCATCTAAGATCGAGGAAAATATCTGCTCTGTCTTGGGTTTCCCCATTATCTCGACAGTCCCTTCATATATCGCTTGAAGAAACAAGGATTGATTTATTTTCTCGTTTGTAGATATGTTATTTTCCATTTTCTCACTCAAGTATAATCAGAAAGGATCAATCATAGCAGTACATTTTTATTAGTGCACTTTCTATGCCAAACGATATATGAAAGGGAAATTAGCGCATGCCAACGATTTCAGAAACTTTTCAAGATTATGAGACAGATATGCTTGAAATGATCGCTGAACAGTGGGGCATCGCAGATGATATTATCCAAAAACAGAATATTAAAAAACAACTCTCAAATCTTCTAAACAACAAAGAACTTTTCTCAGAGATCATCCAGTCCCTATCAGCTGATGCACAATCTGCATTACAATTTCTTCTAAATGACGGCGGTAAAACCCAAACAGCGCAATTTACAAGACGATTTGGTGAAATACGCGAAATGGGCGCAGGGGCAAGAGAAAAAGAGCACCCAGACCGAAATCCAATTTCCACCTCGGAAAGTCTTTTTTATAGAGGATTGATCGCCTTGTCTTTTTTCAATGAGAGAAATGAGGCAGAAGAATTCATATATATTCCCAGCGAATTCATTACATTCATCAAACCAACCCAGGAATTCAGTTTGAAAGCCCATACTCCGCGTGCTTATCCGGAAACCACGCTCACGCAAAAACATTACGCGTCTGACGAGATCCTTGATCATATGTGCTCGCTCTTAGCAGCCATTCGTGGAAAAATTCCAACTGCCGAAGTGTCTCAAGTTATCCCCTCCCCCATCCAGCGTTTCCTGAATACATTCTTCTATTCTCAAGAGATAATTGATAAAAAAGCTGCCATTTCCGACACGAATAAAATTAAAGAGCTTCTGTTAGACGAGAGAGATGCCGCGTTCTCAAAAGCCTGTATTTCCTGGATGGAAAATAAATCCCTCAACGAATTAAAATTACTACCAAATTTAAGGTTTGAAGGAAAATGGAAAAACGAACCCGCTAAAACCCGAAAAAAATTATTAGATATTATTTCCAACCTAATTCCTGACGCATGGTACTCCATAACTGATTTTGTTGATTGGATGCAGAAAATTCACCCCGATTTCCAAAGATCAAGAGGAGAATATGACCTGTGGTTCATTAAAGATGTGGAGACAGATAATTTCATAAATGGATTTGAAAACTGGCAACAGGTGGAGGGGCAATTACTTGAATACTTCCTAACAGGACCTCTTTTTTGGTTTGGGATAATAGATCTGGCCTCAAACGAAAACAGTGACCGTATGATCGGGTTCAAAAAATCCAAATGGGCCACAACTCTTCTTAATAAGCAATTCGTTAAATATAACTCCCCCGAAACTTCTGAATGCATTTTGCATTCAAACGGTGAGGTACTTGTTCAAACTAATACACAAAGGGAGATACGATATCAAATAGCCCGTTTCTGTGTTTGGGAGAAAAAGAATCCAAATCATTACCGCTTCAAGATCTCTTCAAGCGCAATTAGAAGAGCAGACGCACAAAAAATTACAGTTAACCAGATCAAGACTCTCTTTGAAAAATATGGGAAGAAACCAGTTCCCAAGAATTTATTCATAGCCTTGGATAGGTGGAATAAAGGTCAATTACAGATCGAATTGAAAGATCAAATCCTAATCCGTGTCGATTCCGCGGAAATCTTAGACAAGATCCAGAAGTCACCAGCAAAACAATATATTATTGAACGATTAAACCCTACCACTGCAATTGTTTCATCAGATAATCTTAATCGTTTGGAGGATGCGATTATTAAACTGGGTTATTTCGCGGATATTTGGCACGAAGTATAATCACATTAGAAAAAATTCAGATTAAGAGGTGGTAAATGAAACGATTTGATTGGATACAGAAGGAATTAAGTAACCTGAAAGAAAATGGACTTTATTCAAATATTCGCACATTATCATCTGCGCAGGGTGCCTGGTT
>JAUSPC010000196.1 GCA_030655835.1 Pelolinea sp. | reverse complement strand
ATCGCTTGAATGGTAAACTAATTCACCAAAAGAATTTGGTTGAATCAGGATGACATTTTCATTGGTGCATAAGGGTGACATATTCACTGGTGAATGACAACTTTGCATTTTGGGGCAAAAATTGAGGGTATTAAAAGAAATCAAAATTTTATTTTTTGATCATGTAGTGGTCAAAATCTCTGGCAATGATCGTATTTGGGAAAGTTTTCATGGCTTCATTCTCGACATCTTTTTCCCGATACCGCCTGGAAATATGTGTAAGATAAAGTTGTGAAACACCGGCTTTCTTGGCAAGTGTCGCTGCTTCCTGTGCAGTAAGGTGGGCAAATTCATGCGCCATTTCCGCTTCTTCCTGCAGGTAAGTTCCTTCGATCACTAGTGCATCTGCGCCTTCGCATCTCGGAATTAATGATTCCGTTTCTCCGGTGTCGCCGACGATCACCAATTTGGTTCCTGGCTGAAATTCACCCAACACATCATCTGCCTTAATCGAGCGCCCATCTGGTAAGGTGGTTGTTACTCCATTCACAAGGTCACGCCGCCATGGCCCCTGTGGGATGTTCAGAGCTTCGGCTTTCTCTGCCAGAAAAGGGCGTTTGCCTTTTTCTTCGAAAACATAACCAAAGCAGTCAGGTCCGCGGTGGTTCACTGGAAACGCGTGTACTGTTAGATCATTTTCTTCAATGATCAATCCCTCAGACACTGGTATTAGATCGATCGGAAAAGAAGTTTTGACACCACGAATAACGACTTTGAAAAGTAGGTCGTGGATGCGGTCTAATGCCGATTGCCCACCATATATCTCCATTTTATCCATCGCTTCCCACCGTAGATAAGTGGATACCAGTCCGCCAACACCTAGAATGTGGTCAAGGTGGCCGTGCGTGATCAAAATCCGATTAAGTTTCCTAAAACCCAATCCGGATTTCAAAATTTGGCGTTGAGTCCCTTCTCCGCAATCCAGCAGGAATCGATGGTCATTGTGTTTAATGACTTGAGCTGGTAAACCGCGGTGGGTTGATGGTGCTGATGCTGAAGTCCCTAAAAAAACTAATTCAAACAATCTTTTGTATTCCTTTCAGGTTGAGTGTTATATTGTACCTTATGGAAAAAATGGATGGAGATTTTGATTTTTTCACATTCGCTATTAAAATGATTGTATATTTAATAAGGGATAATTTGTAGTTGATATGAGCTTTTTTGTCATTGGGAGTTAAATCGAGAAATGTGCTTCGAATATTTTTTCCCGGATGGTTTGGTTGCTGAAAATGGCGAAATAAAAAAAATACGTGCGCTGAAAAAAAAGAGAAATTGGTACTATTCTTGCACCATATACAAAGAAAGAAACAAGTGATTTCTGTTAACTATTAGAAATAATTAGAGGAGAAGTTGTGGAACTAAAAAATATAAAAGTGAATAAGCCGGAATCGATCAATTTTATATTTGGCCAATCACATTTTATAAAAACCGTGGAAGATATCCATGAAGTACTGGTTAATTCCGTGCCCGGGATAAAATTCGGGATTGCTTTTTGCGAAGCGTCCGGAAAATGCCTGGTTCGGTGGTCAGGAACAGATGAAAAAATGATTGAATTGGCAAAAGAAAATGCAATGGCAGTTTCAGCGGGGCATAGCTTCTTCATTTTCTTGGCAGATGGCTATTTCCCGATCAATGTTCTCAATGCGGTAAAAAATGTACCGGAAGTATGCCGAATATTCTGCGCGACTGCCAACCCGACGGAAGTTATCGTAGCGCAGCTTGATGAAGGAAATGCGGTTTTAGGGGTCGCGGATGGGGCGTCCCCAAAAGGGATTGAAGGGCCCGAAGACATTGACTGGCGGAAGAATTTTCTGCGCCAGATCGGATATAAAAGTTAATATATAAGGATCAAGGAGAAGATATCATGAAGAAGAATTTTATTGTAGTTGTAATGATCACAGCAGCCTTCTTATCAGGTTGCAGCCTGGTCGACCAATTCGAACAGGCTAAAGATGAATACCTGGAAACGCGGGTGGTTGAACTGCTCGAGGAACTTCCTGAAGAGGAACCTGTCGTGGCAGAGCCCGTGGTCGAAGAAGCGCTTGCTGAAACAGAAGAGGTTCTTGTAGAAGAATCTGAGCCTGTTGAGGAAGAATCTGCTAACGAAGAAAAATCTGCTGAAGAGGTTGAGGTGACCGAAGAAGTTGAAGAAGCTGAAGAGCCAACTGATGCGGATATGGCTCCGGAAGAAACGGAAGAGCCAGAAGAAGCCATAGTTGAATCTGATGACCCCGGCATTTATCTGGGTGATGCGGCATGGTCGGACGATATGGAAACAGCAGAATATTGGCCAACGGGAACTGATCAGTATTCATCAGCTGCTTATGAAAATGGAAAACTGAAGATCACTGCGCTTTCTGAAATTAATGGTTGGAGGATCGCTTCAACTCCCGTTTTAGGAAATGCATACATTGAAGCGGATGTAAAGATGGGCGCCTGCGCGGAAACCGATGGGTTTGGTTTTATCTTCCGAGTACCTGAAAACACAGGCTACAACCGCGGTTATCTGTTTGGAGTCACCTGTGATGGGCGCTATTCCATTCGTAAATGGGATGGACTTTCCGGTGAGAACGGAACCATGGTCTGGCTGCAGTATTACAAAGTCAGCGAATGGATCAACAAAGGCAAAGATCAGACCAACCGCATTGGTGTGATGACGCTGGATGGTCGTCTGCTGCTGTTCGTCAACGGCGAAAAAGTGGACGAAGTCAGCGATGAAACCTACGCTGAAGGATTCTTCGGCCTTTATATTAACCGGGATAGGACAGAAAATCTGAATATCCTCGTCGATAAAGTCAGCTACTGGACCGATCCACAAGAAAAATAAGCGGTCAATAAAATAAAAACATTGGGCGGAGGATCTCTCCGCCCTTTTACGTTTAATCAATTGGGAAGGCCCTGTGTTAAAATTAGCGCCATTATGATGCCCACCGATTCATTTATCGCCGTATTTCTGTTCTCTTTTAGTCTCGCCATTGGCGCAGTTCTAACCCCCGGCCCGGTCACCACAACGATCATCAGCCAGGCTCCTCGTTCGGGTTGGATCACTGGTCTACTGGTGTCGATTGGTCATGCCGCTTTGGAGTTGGTGATGGTTGTATTGATCACATTGGGTTTATCCGGTGTTTTGGGAGCGCCTACTATTCAGACAGTGATCGCGATCCTTGGAGGGCTTCTGCTTTTATTCATGGGCGGCAGTATGCTGATCGATGTTCTCAAAGGCAAGATGAAATTGCCTGAAGAAGAAACTGCCGCTGAGAAATATTCCTATAGCCGCCTGCTAACCCTGGGGGTAGCTGCGTCACTCAGCAATCCTTTCTGGTATGCGTGGTGGATGACTGCAGCCGCGGTTTTTCTTTTAGAAGCAAGATCAGCCGGTTGGCTGATCGTCGCGGGCTTTTATTTCGGGCACGTCAGTGCGGATTTTATCTGGAATCTGCTATTGTCCACTGTTGTTGGCAGCGGAAAAAAACTGATCACGAACAAAGTCTACGCGGTCCTGATCAGTGTTTGCGCTGGGTATCTGGTGTTCCTGGCCTTCCAATTCTTAACCGCGGGCTATCGTGGTATTGTAGGGTAAGAAGTGATGCAAAATACGATCTATTACGGTGAAAACCTACCCATCTTGCGGGCGATGCCTGACGAATCGGTGCAGTTGATCTATATCGACCCGCCATTCAACACCGGCCATAAACAGTCCCGCCAGCGTCTTCGAACGGTTGGATCATCAGACGGAGATCGGACGGGTTTTCAGGGAAAACGGTATACAACTGAGGTTATCGGGGAGAGTGGGTATCAGGATAAATTTGATGATTACCTTGCTTTTTTAGAACCGCGTCTGCGCGAATCTTACCGCCTCTTAGCTCCCAATGGCAGTCTTTATTTCCATATTGATTATCGGGAAGTGCATTACTGCAAGATTCTTTTAGACGGGATCTTTGGCAGGGATGCGTTCTTAAATGAGATCATCTGGGCCTATGATTATGGCGGCCGTACACGCAAACGTTGGCCGGCAAAGCACGATAATATCCTCTGGTATGCGAAAGATCCTGAAAACTATATTTTTAATTATGAAGATATTGCCCGAATCCCCTATATGGCTCCCGGCCTGGTAAGCAAAGAAAAAGCCAAACGTGGAAAATTGCCGACCGATACCTGGTGGCATACCATTGTTGCTACCAACGGTAAGGAAAAAACAGGTTATCCAACCCAAAAACCGCTCGGGATCATGCGCCGCTTTATTCAGGCTTCTTCACATCCTGATGGCACAGTTCTGGATTTCTTCGCTGGGTCAGGTTCTACTGGCGCTGCCTGTCTGGAATTGGGCCGCCAATTTATTTTGGTGGATAACAATATTGAAGCGCTAAAGGTAATGGCTGATCGTTTCCATGATGAAGCGGCTGATATCAATTGGGTTGGATTTTCCCCTGAGAAGAAATAACTCGTTTATTCAGCAATATCTGCTGTTCTTGCGTTCGTGAGTTGGATCAGGTCTTTCGCTTTCAATTGGATTTGCACTCCCCTTTGTCCTCCGGATACAAGCATGAATTCATGCTCCAGCGCGGACGCATCCACCACGACCTGAAACCCCTTGTTGATCAGCGCCAGGGGCGAGATCCCGCCAACCAGTAATCCGGTCAATTTTTCTGCCTCCAGCTGAGTGGTCACGCTGACCTTCTTTTCCTTTAGAAACACCGCCAATTTCTTGGGACTGACTTCTACGGTCGCTGGCACCACCGCCAGGATCGTTTTTTTTGACTTTTCCAGATTCATGACGATGGTTTTAAATACATTCTCTGGGGGGGTATATCTAAGAAGTCGGATACTTCCAGCGCGCTCAGTTTTACCGCTGGTATTTCATGAGCGGAATAAAGGACTTTTTTTGCATCTAATAGGCGGGTGACGTTATTTGTTGCGGTCATTTATGAATGGTGTAGACCGATAATAAGATAAGAAAGTTAAATTATTTCAAGCCATACAATACTTTATGCACCGTGCTCAGCGCCCGCACTTGTTCTGCCGCGTGATAAGAAGAGCGCACCAGGGGGTTGCTCTCCACCCATCGGAATCCGATCGATAGGCCAAATTCTTTCAGCGCTTCAAAATCTTCAAGCGGATAATAATGCGATACCGGCAGATGGTGCCGGCTGGGCTGCAGATACTGCCCGATCGTGAGGATATCCACGTTCCACTCCCGCAACATTTCCATTTCTGCCCTGATCTCTTCTAAAGTTTCTCCCAATCCGAGCATCACGCCAGATTTCGTCAGCACATCTGGGTTCATCTGCTTGGCGCCAACCAGGACCACTTTCGACCATTCCAATCGATCGGATGGCTGTACGCTCGGGAATAAGCGCTCAACTGTTTCCAGGTTATGGTTTAGGATCTCAGGCCGCGCATCCATCACGATCTTCAATGCTTCGGGGTCTCCCTGAAAATCAGGGATCAGCACTTCGATAGAGCACCCGGGATGCACCTCGCGGATGCGCTGAATGACCGAAGCGAATATTTTTGCCCCGCCCAAATTATCATCATCCCGGTCCACACTCGTGATAACCGCGTGTTTGAGATCCATCGCTTTAACTGCCTGTGCCACGTGTTCCGGCTCTTCCCAGTCAATCGGCAGCGGTTTCCCGTGCTTGATGTCGCAGAATCCGCACCTCCGTGTGCATACATCGCCAAGGATCAGGAAGGTAGCCGTGCCGCTTCCCCAGCACTCGCCCATATTGGGGCAGTTGGCTTCTTCGCACACGGTATGCAGCTCTTTTGAACGCATCATATTCCGCAAGTGGTCAACCGTCTCGCCGGATGGCGCACGCACTTTGATCCACGATGGCCGTCGGATCGGGGTCGTATCAATTACTTCAGGGTTAACGCGTTTTCGCGTAGGTTCTTTGCTCATATGGGCTCCAAACGAAATTATACCCTTATCAGAATTTGCTTGCCTATAAATTGAAATAGCTACCCAAATTAGGTCAAGCCCCTGACTGTGGAACAGGATGTTGCCCTTTCAGGACTTCCTTTGGTCGCGGGTTTGCCCTGAAGGGTACTTCGCGATTTCCTGGTGCGACATTTTCCTATTGAATGTGACAAAATGAGACAATTGATAAAAAATAGGGGGGATATTGGGGGTAGAGAACGGGGGATAAATAGGGGATGGGGATAAGTGGGGGATTAATTAACTCTACAATAAAATTATTCTCTCTTTTAAACAATGTCTAATATACTTGACAAAATGTAAAGTATGAGATACTATTTGACTATAATATATTACATACATAAAAGGAGTACACCAAACATGTCATACCAAGAAAAAAGAATAATCACTAGTACCGTTACCGGAGCATTGGTTTTAGGGGCATATTGCATCTATGCAATCGGTAAATATCAGTCGGGCGCGGTTGCCCCAGAGGATCTGAAATTCTGGGCAAGCACAATGCTGATTTTTATCGGCATTGGTGCCGCCGCTACAATTGTCATTCAAATCGTATTTCATATCCTGCTTTCGATATCGATTGCCGTGAAAGAAAAAATTCGGGATGGTCAATGTGATGACGAAGAAATTGAAAAAACAATCGAAGCGGAAATGGTTGAAGATGAAATGGATAAACTGATTGAACTCAAATCAACAAGGATCGGCTTTATCTTTGCCGGAATTGGATTTGTCGCGGCGCTTGGTTCACTGGTATTAACATTTTCCCCTGTTGTGATGCTCAACATGATGTTTATATCCTTCAGCATCGGTTCAATGTTCGAAGGATTTGCCCAACTGTACTTTTACAGAAAGGGTATACATAATGGCTAGGAAATTTAAAATTACGAATAATATTCGAAAATTGCGTTTCTTTGCGAACGAAATGACCCAGCAGGAGCTCGCCAAAAAGGCGGAAGTTTCCAGGCAGACTGTTAATGCGATTGAAGCAAGCAAGTATTCACCCTCGCTGGAGCTTGCATTCCGAATTGCTGATGCATTCGGTGTCAAAATTGGCGACGTGTTTGATTATGAAGTAAAAGGAGAATAATACAATGAACTCAAATAGAAAGAATGAAGTGGTTGTGGGTGTGTTGTTTATCATGGCAACGGTTTTTGGCGTAATCGCCGCTTCCATTTTCACACCTGTTCTGAATTCACCAGATTATTTGATTAAGATTTCTGCCAATGAAAACCAGATGGTTATCGGAACAATGCTCTATTTTTTCATGGCAATGTCCTGCGCAGGTATTGGTCTTGCACTTTATCCGCTTTTGAAAAAATACAGCGAAATCCTGGCGATTGGAACTGTTGGGTTTAGGGTTATCGAGGGTATGATCCAGGTAATAGGTGCCATTATTATGATCTGCTTGCTGGCATTAAGCCGGGAATTTGTCAAAGCCGGCGCCCCGACCAACACATATTTTTAGGTCATAGGTGCCGTCCTGAAGGCCGGAAACGATTGGATTGGCAACGGAGCCATGCTGCTGCCTTGGTGCATCGGCGCTCTGATGTATTATTTTGTCTTTTATAAATTCAGACTCATTCCTCGCTGGTTATCCGGCTGGGGGTTGGTCGGGATCACATTAACTATCATTTCAAGTTTGGTGATCATGATTAACCCTGTTTTTGGGACGGTACAAATTGCTGCCAACATACCAATTGCGCTGCAAGAGATGGTTTTCGCAGTCTGGCTGATCATAAAAGGAATCAATCCATCTGCCATAGACATTCAATCTGCATAATCGGATATCTACCATATTAAGGAGATGGAAGTAAAAGAAGTTGGAATAAACATTGAAAAATTATTGTTGACGATGAAGTATTAGTTCAGGATTTGGGTACCGGGGGCGTCATGTTTTATACACTATGCTCAATCCTTCCCCTAATATAGGGGAAGGATGCTTTTGTGGGGAATCGAGCGCGATAATAACTAAAAAAGAATATGTATTAGAAGGAAGTGGGACGCTTCTGGATGCACTGAAAGGATGGGGATAAATAGGTGATGGGGGAAAAATGGGTGAATTCCAACAGGGTAGGTTGAAAACTTGACCTTTTTTCCTTATTATTAAGGATAACAAGGGAGGAATGATGAAACGAACTATCAACCCAAAACAAGAGAAAGCCATTGATCTGATCTTGAGCGGGATGGCGGACGGGGAGATCGGGGAGCAGGTGGGGGCGGCGCGGCAAACGATCAGCCGTTGGAGGAACCAGGATACGGATTTTATCATGGCGCTGCAGCAACGGCGGGCGCAGGTTCGGGACAAGCATATGGATTCTTTGACCGAGCTGGTAGAGATGGCGATCGGGGTGGTGCGGAAGGCGATAGTGTATGGGGACGAAGCCACCAAACTTAAGACTGCATTATATGTGCTGAGAATGTCCGGATTGCAGGCGCATGCAAAACCAGCTAAGATACCCAAAAAAGAAGAAATGGAGCGAGAGGATTTTTTGAGCGCGCTGAAAGAGGTGGCAAAGGAAGTACGGGGATTGAGACATAGCTGATGAGAAGTTGCTAATAATATCCTAAAAATACAATTATTATTTTCCGGTAAATCTTTGGGTCTTTTTACCAGGATTATCGGTAAATCTGTTTGTTTCCATGGTCAAGCAGGAACTACTATAGAAGAGGTGACACAATCATCCGTCTGGAAATAGATTCATAAAAGAAAGATTGTGCGATATTGAAACCCATCAACGATAAAGATTTGTAATCCATTAAGATTTCTAATTATTAAATTTGAAAATTCATTCTCGGAAAATAAAGTAACCATCACAAAATATTTTTCTTTCTTTTATGCCCTTAATTACCAAAGCTTTAATCCATAATGAACTAAAAGAGCACAAAGAAATTACATATCCATCTTAACCAGCAGCTCTTTCAGTGCGACCAGCTCTTCCTTGTTTAAGGTGATGCCTTTGCTCATGATTTTGCCATCCGGCGACCAATCGCGGATGTCGTATTTAGGTTCGCGGTTGTTCCAACGGATCAGGTTAAGTTCTTTAGCCCAGCCTTTCTCAGATCTGGAGAGTACACCGATCTTTTTGATTATTTCGAATTTGATGTCAGACATTTATCTCTTCCCTTCAACAATATCAATCTCTTCAGGTGGCAGACCATAAAGCCTATAAACCATTTGGTCAATCTCTCTTTCCAATGACTTTACCTGAGCTTGTGCTTGATTGCTTTTTATAGATAATTCTCATCCTTAGTAATTACAAGTATTTTATCAACTAAATATATGAGGGTGTTAAAAAAATCATATTAATGAGCAAATGCAACATATTCTTAGGTAAAAACCACCATGTACAGCAGCAATATGAGGTTTTTCTCTTCATGAAACCTGTTTTTCAACACCATCGTGCCTATTTTTTACTCAATCCATGATAATCTTAAATAATCACTGTTGCACTTGAGACTTGAATTCAGCTTACAAGTCAATCATTATAAGACATGTTTATAAAGTAATCACTTTTTCGGCAAGCGATTGGGCTTCGATGATATCTGTCATCCCGCCAACGATCCCGACCTCAACCTGCTCTGATAAGCCAAAGAAATCCAAACATGTGCCACATAAGACCAGCCTGACCCCTTTTGATTCCAAAGACCTGAGTGTATCCAGGACTTTTGAACCTACAGTAACCAGGCGAACACCCTCCGCATAAAAACAGATCACGCCGGGCAGCATATCGTTCTGGTCGATCAATTTCAGATAGGTACCTATCAACTTTTCCTGCAATTCCTGCGGTGCTTCTCCCATTCCTTTTCTGTTGATCAAAATTGTTGCATTCGAAAATGACATGGCTACTCCTTTAATAATTTATATGAACATATATTTTACCTGAATTCTGTCAAGCCTCCAAATTTTGTACCACTCATAAGTAGACACTTACTAAATTAGTAATAAATATAAATATTTGAAAATTTGAGTCGCCATTCCTATTTTCGTGTGATACTATGAAAGCGTCCCTGCCAATTTGCTAAACTTGAAGTAAGAGACCAATTAGTTTAGAAAAGGAGGAACGCTTATGTACCCATTTTATCTTGGAATTGACCTGCATCTCAAACGCACATTCATGGTGCTGATGAATGCCAATGGGGAAGTGGTCGACAAATAACGTATTTCCAATGATGACATATCCAGATATCTTCAGGAAAAAGTACCCCAGGAGACTTATGCAGTGCTGGAAGCCACCCGTAACTGGCCGTTCATGTATGATCTACTGAATGAGCATGTGCAACGAGTAGATCTGGTACACGCCAAAGGGGTGCGGGCAATTGCCAACGCGGCGGTGAAGACCGACCAGATTGATGCCTCAACACTAG
>JAUSPC010000193.1 GCA_030655835.1 Pelolinea sp. | reverse complement strand
TCTCGCTACTCCAAGTGTATTATGAGTCCCAAGAGCACCTGCTTTCATTGTCTGAATTGGTAAATTCGGGAATCCAAAAGGGGAATTGGGATTTGGACTTGCGGGAGATGCAAAATGAAGAACAGCCCCAACTTTTCCGGGGACAAAAATAAAATTGGCAACATCATGCCTGATAAAAGTAAATAATGGATTTCCAGATAAATGCGCTAAATTTTGCTGGTTCCCGGTAATAAAATTATCCATACCAATTATTCCGTGTCCCATTGAGATCAATCGGTCACAAATATGGGACCCAAGAAAGCCAGCAGCACCTGTTATAAGAATACGCATAGTTTAATAGTTTTTCAATAGAGTATAATCACAAGAATTGTCTAAAAGCAGATTATAGCATGAAGAATTTAAGTGAAATAAAATCCAACTACACACTAAAAGCGATGATCGAGGCGCTTTTATTTGTTGCAGTTATCCCTATTTCAATAAACCAACTTTCAGCTGCATTAGATGAATCCGTTAGAAAAATCGAGATTGCGTTAGAAGAATTGGGTGAACATTATAAAAAGACAAGCGGTCTGCGTCTCCAATGGAAGGGTAATAAAGTGCAATTGGTATCGTCGCCTGAACTCGCGCAGCTGATTGAAGATTTTCTTGGAATTGAAACAACCACAACTTTAAGTCAAGCGTCTCTTGAAACAATGGCAATTATTGCTTATAAACAACCTATTTCAAGACCAATGCTTGAAGAAGTTAGGGGAGTGAATAGTGACGGAGTTGTTCGAAATTTACTGAGCAAAGGATTAATTGAGGAAGTTGGTCGAGCAGATGGTATTGGGCGGGCTATTCTTTATGGTACGACAACAGATTTTCTCAATCATTTTGGGTTGTCATCCATTAGTGAACTTCCTCCTTTTGAAATTCCTTCTGATATTTCTTTAGACATAACAGGTAGCCAACCAAGAGTATTAAAAGACTAGCTTTGAATAAAGAACGCTTACAGAAGATCTTATCAAGGTGCGGTTATGGTTCAAGGCGAGCATGTGAAAAATTAATCGCCGAGAATCATGTCAAGCTCAACGGAAAATTGGCAAAATTAGGTGAAAAGGGAAATCTTTCTGAAGATTTAATAGAAGTTTATGGTAAAAAACTCAAAAAAGTTTCAAAAGAAAATATTTACATTGCCATAAATAAACCACGCAAAGTCCTTTCTGAAATAAAAAAACTGGATGATAGAACTACAGTTATTGATCTGATCAATTTAGATGAATATTTATTCATTATTGGTAGGTTAGATTATATGAGTGAGGGGCTGTTATTATTGACCAATGACGGAGAATTGGCAAACAAATTAACTCATCCAAGATACGAACACGAAAAGGAATACCAGGTACTAGCAAGAAACCTTCCCGATCAGAAACAACTAAAAATTTGGCAAAGAGGCGTAGTCCTCCCTGATGGTTATCGTACGCTTCCAGCAAAAGTTTCAATATTAGAATCAAGGAATTATGGTACTTGGTTGAAAATAATTATGCGAGAAGGTAAAAAGAGACAGATCAGAGAAATTGGAAGGCTCCTAAACGTACCTATAAAGAGGATAATCAGAACCAGAATTGCAACAATTGGCTTAGATGATTTGAAAACGGGTGAATGGCGATACCTATCTGATGCAGAAATAGAATCAGTATTAAAAACTGCTCAATTAAAATGAGTGGTTACATTTATTTTGCCATTGGCAATTGTTTTTGAAGTAATTCAATTATTTCAACAGATGTTTTTGTCTTTTTTACATACTTTCGGATAAACTCTTTCAATTTCTCCGATTTTAAATTAACGTCTGGTGCGTTATTTGTTTTAAGTAATGTGTTTTCAGAATAAAAAATATTTATTACTTCTGGATCTTCTTCAAATTGAATTGATCTATTTTCTAAATATGCAATAAAATCCTTCTTTAGAGCCGCAACATCCTTTGTTATATTCGGTAAGCCTTCTTGTGAAAAATACTTTGAAATAAAATTGCCTCCACCTTTTTGAATGTATTTCTTTTTACTTTGATCGTAAGAAATTTCTCCACTTTGATGATATGGATTTATGATCCACGCACCGACTGGGCCAACGAGTAAATGCGGAATACCTGTCGTATAGCTATATAAGGTATATTTGTCATTTAAACCTTTTAATGCCTGAGCTACTATCTCGTCGGGACGAGGTGATTTTCCCCAGCGATTCGCCATATAAATGCTGACCTGGACAAGCAAAAACGCAGGAATAAGAATTAGATATCCAACAAAAATCTTAGATGGTTCAGGATTACGTATGGTCCAGATAAATCCAATTGACAAAAGTGCTAATGATCCGTAGAGAGTTATCTGCGCCAATTTTTTATTTCGATCGATCCGTTTATTGTTGATTGAAATTTTCATTGAGGTCCTTATTATAATTGGGAAAAAATCCCTTCACGCATTTTTACAATTAAATTAGATTTTATTGCCTGTTGAGCTAAAACAAGTGAACTAGTAATTGCGCGAGAGTCTGAACGACCATGCCCTACTAATACCAATCCGTCTAAACCAAGCAAAGGTGCGGCGCCAATTTCGCTTGGATCCATCAATGATCGAACCTTATTGAAAGCTGGTTTTGCTAATAGTGCGCCTATTTTTGTTGTAAAAGAGCTCATCAAAGATTCTTTTAAAACATCCAACAAGAATTTTGAAATTGCTTCGCTTCCTTTTATAAATACATTTCCAGTAAATCCAT
>JAUSPC010000190.1 GCA_030655835.1 Pelolinea sp. | reverse complement strand
ATCGGACTGCTATTTAATCTTTTTCTTATCTCGAGCGGTAATAATATATTTAACTGCTTCTGCGGCTATCGATGGTACCAGGAGCAGCGGAATGATTTCCAACCAAGCATCCCAACCTAAAGAAACGGTATCAAAGATAACCTGAAGGAAAGGCACATACATGACCAGAAGCATCAGTACGGCAGACCCAAACACTGCCCAGTTCATCCATTTGTTTGAAAATACACCAATCTTCAAAATCGGGTAACGTTCAGAACGTGCCGTGAAAGCCCGGATAAGCTCGGAGAATACTAAAGTCACAAATGCCATGGTCTCGGCATACTGTGCATTCTGTGTTTTCAAACCAATAGCAAACGCAATTAGAGTTGTGACAGTAATAGCGATCGTTTGAATGATGACACCAATTAACATCAAGCGGTTAATGATCGGTTCTTTTGCTGGACGGGGTTGCTGGTCCATAATATCTGGATCGCCCTTTTCTGTACCCAGCGCCAGCGCAGGCGCGCCGTCTGTAACGAGATTTAGCCATAATAATTGGATTGGCTGCAGCGGAGAAAGTAAGCCCAGACCTGCTGCGTTAGGAAACAGGAAACGGCCGAACACAGTTGGCAGAAAAATGATCATGATCTCAGCCATGTTACATGAGATCAAGAAATACACGAATTTGCGAATGTTGCTGTAAATTATGCGCCCCTGCTCAACGGCAGAAACGATGCTGGCATAATTATCATCTGTCAGTACCATATCAGCGGTTTCTTTCGCCACATCTGTTCCTGTGATGCCCATTGCAATACCAATATCAGACGCTTTGATCGCCGGCGCGTCATTTACGCCATCTCCAGTCATCGCAACCACCTGATCTTTTGCTCGAAGCGCATTAACGATCCGCATCTTATGCTCAGGGGAAACGCGAGCGAATACATCAATTTCTTCTACTTCGTTCTGGAGTGTTTCATCACTCATCGCATCCACATCCGCGCCTGTACACACTTTATGTCCTGGGCGCAGCAGCCCAATACTCTGTGCAATTGCTTTTGCGGTATTTGGGTAATCGCCTGTGATCATGATCGTGCGGATGCCGGCTCCGATCGCTTTGAGAAGTGCCGGTTTTACTTCTTCGCGTGCGGGATCGATCATGCCAACTAATCCGCAGAAGATAAGGTCTTTTTCCAAGTTTTCACTATCAACTTCATCTGGTTTTGCCGATATAACTCGGTATGCCATACCCAATACTCGTAGTGCGTCCTCGGTCATTGCGTCATTTGCCGCGATGACTTCCTTGCGTTTGGCTTCATTCAGCTCCGTGTGAGTATTGTCCATGTTTTGAACCCGGTTGCACAGCTTTAAAACCACATCTGGCGCACCTTTTACAGCTATTACATATGATTCTTTCTTACCTTTTCCATCAAAGGGAGAGAGGTCTTTTTCTTCCGGCTTCTCAACCGCATGCACGGTAACCATACGTTTTCGCTCAGAATCAAACGGCACTTCACCTGAACGTGGATACGCACGGTTTAATGCTTTTGCCTGTGCGCCAGCTTTTGCCGCTGCAATCAGGATCGATCCTTCAGTTGGGTCTCCAATTATGCGGAAAGCATTATTACCTTCTTCATCAGTTTCTTCAAGCAGAGAATCATTATTCAACGTGCCAACCCATAAGGTGGTTGAAATACCCGGTAAATCGTGAACATCGACTATTTTACCGCCGTCTAAGAAATCGCCCTTTGGTGAATATCCGGTTCCAGTCACTTCGATTGCTTTACCATCCACCCAGATTCTGGTCACGGTCATAGCGTTCTGGGTGAGTGTACCTGTTTTATCTGAACAGATCACAGTTGCCGAACCTAGCGTTTCTACAGAAGAAAGCCGACGGATCAGCGCATGTTTTTTGACCATTTCGCGCATACCAAGCGCCAGGCTGATGGTGACCACTGCTGGCAGCCCTTCCGGAACGGCTGCGATAGCTAAGCTAACCGCCACCATGAACATTTCCAGAATATCGCCCTTCGCAATTATTCCTGATATAAAAACCAATCCGCTGATCACTAAAGTTGCGTAGCCGAGTGTTTTGCCAAGTTCATCTAAGCGCTTTTGGAGCGGGGTATCCTCCTCTTCAACCGATTGAAGCATGGTTGCGATCAATCCGATCTGGGTGTGCATTCCTGTGCTAACAACAATGCCTTTACCTCGTCCATAAGTTACAACTGTGCCGCTGAATGCTGTGTTTTTACGGTCACCCAAAGATGCACCCGAATCGATCACTGAAGCTGCGTTCTTTTGAACTGGAACAGATTCCCCGGTCAGGGCAGCTTCTTCAATTTTCAAATTGACAGCTTCAATTAATCGCACATCAGCTGGCACAAAGTTGCCGGTCTCAAGAAAAACAATATCTCCCGGAACTAACTCCCGTGCGGGGACAGAAATTCGATGGCCGTCCCGTAAAATCTGTGCTTCGGGGGAAGCCATCTTCTTGAGTGCTTCCAATTCCTGCTGGGCTCGGCTGTCCTGCACAACCCCCATGATGGTATTTAAAACAACGATCGCGATGATCGCGCCTGCATCCACCCCCTCACCAAGTAAAGCTGAGATTGCGGCAGCAACAACCAGCATGATTATCACAAAATTATTTAATTGCTCATATATCATTTCCCAGAAGGTCGTTTTTTTTCCTTCTGCAAGCTGGTTTGGGCCATATTTTTCTAACCGTTTTTTGGCTTGTTCATCAGAAAGACCAACTTCTAACCCTGAATCCAATTTATTCAGGACTTCTTCGCGGCTTAGTGCATGCCAGGTAACCTCAATATCGTTAGCCGTAGGGGCACTTCCCGCGTTGTTTTTTGCAGGCATAGAATTACTCCTTAATATTTATTTGGGCTGGGAATTTAAACAGCCTTACAATCGCACAAGTTTAATCTACTTTTCAATCTGGTGCAATACGCGTCTCGGACGGCAGTCGAGTACCTTTAGGTATCACCACTATTCCATCCCGCACAACATAAAGATCCTCATCTTTGTCTACCCCTCGTGGAAAAGGTCGAATAGTCGTTTTTGGCCCTATGCTGGAGTTCTTATCAATGATAGCGCCTTCAATATCACAATCCTTTCCAATTCCAAGTACCAGACCCTGATCGTCTTCGTCCCCTCGTCGGAAGAATCCGTAATAGTCAGCGCCCATAATAATAGAGCGTCTAATTTTTGTGCCTGCTCTTATCTGACTTCGAAGCCCGATAATGGAATCGCGGATATCAGATTCTTGGATCCAGCATCCTTCAGCAATTAGAACCCCGTTCATTTTACATTCTTCAATTTGCGATCCGGGTAAATAGCGCGGGTGGGTATATATTGGCCATCCTTCATCAATTAAAGAGAACGGTGGATTCTTGCTTGCAATTTCCAAATTAATGTCATAAAAAGCACGAATGGTCCCAACATCAGCCCAGAATCCATTATATTCATACCCATAAACCTGCTTTTCCTCAACACATTGGGGGATGATATCTCTGCCAAAATCCTCTTTATTATTCTTTTCCAGCATCTCAAAAAGCACTTCTGTATTGAATAGGTAAATACCCATTGATCCAAAAAATGGGCGCTCGGATTCTTTCCGGCTGACCATTTGTTCCAACAGGGAAGGTTCTTTTGGTTTCTCTGCAAAGCGGACAATCCGCTCATCATGATCTCTTTTCAGGATGCCTAACCGCGGAGCGTCCTCCCGGCTGACGGGCTGCACAGCAACAGTTACATCTGCATTCTTTTCCCAATGAAATTTTGCCATTTTACTGTAATCCATCCGGTATAGATGGTCCCCTGCTAACACCAGAACGAAAGGCACTCGCGCGGATTTTATTTCATTGATCTGTTTTCGCACCGCGTCTGCGGTTCCCGTATACCATGATTGACCCTTATCAGTGTTTCCCGCGGCCCATGTTTGTTCAGCTGCCCAGATCTGCACCCAGCCTGTGTGGAACGCATCAAAAAAATAAGTTTGTGAAATATGCCGATGAAGCGAGACCGAGTTGTATTGTGTCAATACGGCAATTTTAAAAACACCTGAATTAATACAATTACTTATTGGAATATCAATTAATCGGTACTTTCCCGCAATCGGTACGGCAGGTTTAGCCCTCTCCTTTGTTAATGGGTATAGGCGCGAACCCTCTCCGCCGCCCATAACCACAGCCAAAATGTTATCTAATGATTTCATGTTTACCTCTCAATCTAACACTATTTAACAATCAAATCATCATTAATTAAAAAACAAATACTTTTACTTAGTATACAAGAAATCCACTCCGAACATCAATTTAAGTTTGTACGGTGTCCAGGAGATACTATACACTTTGGGTATCAAAAATACATCCGGTTAATATTGTCGCTTAGTGGAAGACAATTGAGTACCGAGAATGTAGGCCAAAGTGAATCATGGACACCATATAGATTATTAACAACTTCGCTAAGTAAATCCGAAAACTGCCAGACTG
>JAUSPC010000187.1 GCA_030655835.1 Pelolinea sp. | reverse complement strand
GCAAGAGGCCACCAGGCTCTTTACTTGGTTGATCCAGGGCGGACTGGTTCAGTACGAGCTTATTTATGGTTCTCTAGGAACACTAGCCGGTCTTCTATTTTGGTTATACCTGATCAGTCTAATTACGATATTTGGAGCTCACTTGAGTGCAGTAATTGATTTGAAGATCTCAAATAATTAAATCCGATTTTTCCACAATAAATCCAAACATTCCTCCAGGCGAAGACGTAAATCTGGTTTGTATTCCGTTGTCACGTCATCTTCATTGTCAAAAACTGCGTAGGGAACTTTTTTATCATGAATAGAAATAAATCTTTTATCTTTTTCTGTTAATTCTCTGAAATCACACTCAGAATACATGTGCGCTAATTTCTCATCTGGAATCCCATGTTCTAAAATACTGTCTGGTCGATCGGGGTTAAATCGTTTACGGTTTTTACGAAGAGATTCTTCCCATGGTACCTTTACATACAGGATCGATAATTCTTCAATTATTTCATCGCTTAATAAAGGGAATGCACGTTGATAACCCCCATGTTCCTTCCCACGAGAAAATTCAATAATTACAGAATATTCAATCGGATCATCCACATCACGCAGAAATTTTTCGTATTCCAAGTTAATCATTTTGATCAATAAATCCCATAGATGAATATGTTTGAAATATCCATTCTTATCAGTAAAGAGACTGTCTTGATGCATTTCTGTAAGAAGATGATCCTCCTCAAACCAGCGCCAAAGAAAGGGAAAATCATCAATAATTTTCATCTTTCCAATATGAAATCTCTCATTTCTTTCTTCTGCGGGTAAATTTGATAAGAAATTTATTATTTCGCTTTTTCCTGCTGCAGGACGGGCAGTCAATAATAATGTTGGTAAAATCGGTTTTGTTTGATTTTTGCTCATATAATAACTCCTATTCTTCAAATACTTCCCAATACCCTTTATCCATTTCATCGTTTGAAAGATGCGCATATCTTTGCGTTACCGCAATATTTTTATGTCGTGCTAGGTTTTGAGCAAGTTTTAAATTTCCAGTAACAGTCAGTACTTTGGTTACGAAGTAATGCCGAAATGAGTGGGGCGTTATCGTCCCAACAGCGTCTTCACCCAATAGCTCTCTAACAATTGCTGTCACAATATTCCTGCCAGTGGTAGGGGTAATCGGTTTAATATATTCACCAGCGCCCTTATCATGCCTGGCAAACAAAGGTAAAGATCCTAATTGTTTACCAGATTTGCCATCCAAAATACTTCTTTCTTGTAAATAGGCACGGAGAGCTTTTTGGGATCTTTTTGAAAACCTAACAACTGCCTGTCGATTTCCTTTTCCAATTACAAGTGCTTTGCCTTCATTCCAATCAATATCACCCCTGCGAAGCAAACATGCTTCATGGACTCTGAGTCCTGTATCAGCCAGTGTAATTAGGAATGCTTTATCGCGCATTGCGCGTAGATTAACCCTCTTGTCTTTTTCAACGGAAATTTGAGTATTTTCCAGATATTCGATTATTTTAGATATATCTTCGGCGGGGAACTGGGGCAAGCGTTGTCCGGTTTTTCTAGTCCGTTGTTTAATGAGAAGTTTTACTTTTGATAAATTAATCGAAGATAAATTCTCCGCTAATAAATATTCTAAATATCCCTTTATAGCAGTTATATAAAGCTGTTCAGATGCAGCAGAATAGCTTTTGAGATCATAGGCAAACCATGAGATAGCTTCTTCATGAATAACATCTACAATATCAACCTCTGGATCGATTTCGTTGCTTTCTAAAGTCATCCAAAAGAATTTAATGGCATTAGAATACGCTAAATGCGTGTTTTCGCTACGCGCGTACTTTACAGATTCCAGGTAACCTTGAAAGGATTGAGCTATTGTTATCATATAATAATGTTTATTATAATACTACTTATCGAAAGCATTAAGCATTTGTCGTGCCCTTCTCCTTAACCCACAGCTATATTAAGTAATCATAATATTGACTATATAATACAAGAAGATTTATTGCGAGAGGAACATCTTAATAAAATTTTTGTGTATATTCCTCCCCCACTGAGGTGATCTTAAATGAAAGAAATAAATATCCCGTATGGTCAAACCTTCATCACTTATGAATTTGAAAGAGATAATTCAGTTAATCTGATTCTACCAAAGGAAAATACAGTTGATAGCGTTCAAGAAGCTGATTTTGTAAAAAAAGCGCTTAATAATTGCCTTGGGATGATTGATAAGAACCTTTTCAAGGCTTCAGAATGCACCGTATCAATTGCCTTGAATGACCTTACAAGACCTATGCCCAATCATTTCCTGCTCCCCCTCTTATTGAAAAAACTTGAAAATGAAAACATTTCACCTGAAAATATTACTTTTTTCATTTCAACAGGCATGCACAAGAAATTAACAAATGTTGAAATTATTGATCTTTTATCACCGGAAATCGCTAATAAATATAGGACAATTGTTCATAATTGTGAAAATGAAGAAAAACTTACGTATTTGGGGAAATCCACAATTGGAACCCCTATTTATGTTAATTCAGAATATTACGAGAATGATGTCAAGATCGTTGTTGGGCATATAGAACCTCACCACTTTATGGGGTTTTCTGGTGGTGTTAAGTCGGCTGTTATTGGGCTTGGCGGAAGGAAGACAATTGAATCTAACCATCGGTTGATTTTAGACCCACATGCGAAAGCGGGGCTCTATTATTCAAATCCTATGCGTAAAGATATTGAAGAAATCGGAAAAACCATTGGTATCGACCTAGCGCTTAATGTGGTTATGAATTCACAAAAGAAAATCATTAATGCGTTTTATGGCAACCCAATTCAAGTAATGATAGCTGGAATAGAGGCGTCGAAACTAGCTTGTCAGATTGATAGTGAAAAGACTTATGACCTGATTATTGCCTCGCCTGGAGGTTACCCAAAAGATATCAATCTTTATCAATCTCAAAAAGCGATCACTCATGCTTGTGCGTTTCTCAAGAAGAAAGGCGTTGTAGTGCTTGTGGCTGAATGTAAAGATGGCGTTGGAAATAGATTGTTTGAAGAATATTTTCTAAACAAAAATAATTATCAAGAGGTGATAGAAGCATTTAATAAAGAAGAATTTCGGATTGGCCCTCATAAGGCGTATCAATTAGCGCTCCAGCTTAACGATCACCCTATATTTCTAATATCTGGTATGGATCCTCGAATCGTAAAAAACATGTTCATCACTCCTGTCAATGACATAAATGAAGTCTTTTCTTTAACTAAAGATCTCTTCCCGGTTAACCCAAAAATTGCTGTTCTTCCTTATGCTACTCATACAATGCATACTATTCGGGAGGGTAAAAAATGATCATCGATCACTTCCATCAGAACCCAGAATTACCAGGTGACCCAATCAATTTTATAGGGAGCAAAACAGGTGTTTTGCTGATTCATGGTTTTACAGCAACCACTGCAGAAGTCAGACTTTTAGCAGGATATTTTATTAAACTTAACTTCACCGTCATCGCTCCCCTTCTCCCTGGGCATGGGACAACCCCAAAAGATTTGAATAAAACAAAATTTGTTGACTGGACTAATTGTGTTGAAAATAATTATTCCATTTTAAGGGAAAAATGCGATTCGGTCATTGTGGGGGGAGAATCTATGGGAGGAGTTTTAAGTTTATGGTTAGCTGAGAAATATTCAAATATTTCCGCGCTGCTCCTGTTTTCAACTGCGTTATCTGTAGGCAAACTTAAATATTCAAAGCTTTTAAAGTATTTTTCCCCAATCATCGATAAAAATATCCCGGATGATGAATTGGCATGGAAGGGATATACTGTTTATCCTTTATGGGCAGCTGACCAATTTTATCGCCTAACTAAAAATGTGAAGAGGAATTTATCAGATGTCATAACACCAACTATTATTTTTCAGGGAGCGTTTGATAAAACAATAGATTCTAGTAATATGAGATTGATTTATGATGGTATACAATCAAAGACAAAACAAATGGAAGTAATGAATAATTCCGGCCATGTGATGTTATTGGATCAGGAGATTGAAATTATTAAAATAAAAACACAAGCATTTCTGCAAAATTTGAATATCCTTAGTAATAATGCCGGGTTATAATCTAATAATTAGAAATAAGATCATTGGAGAAAATTATGGATGAGTATTCAAATACACAGGGGCGCACAACTATCGACCCCAGTGTAATTATCAAAATAGCGAAATTAACCGCTCTGAGCGTTCCTGGAGTGAGTAAAATGGCATCTGGGCCCCATCTTGTTAATAGTTTGTTAAAAAAGAATTATTTAGATGGAATTTTAATTGATGTCGAAAACAATACAGTTTATGCTGATCTCTACCTTGTACTTAAGAACGATATTGATCTTTATAAGACCAGTCTTGACATTCAAGAAAAAGTCTCTCGCGCAATAACAGAAATGGTTGGGATGGATGTTGGAAAAATAAACATTCATATTGAAGATATTGATTTCACAAATTAGAAATCATCATGAAATCTCGAACTAAAGCAAGGGGAATTGCTTTACAGACCTTGTTTGAGTATGACTTGAGTGGTCATCCTTTGGGGATAATACTTCATCAACGATTTGAAGAGAACATGCTGGAACCCAAACTTCAAGAATTTGTTCAAGAAATCGTGATGGGAATTTTCCCAATTATCGATAAACTTGATAATGTTATTAGTACTTATGCACCTGATTGGCCTTTAGACCAGGTTGCTTCAATCGATAGGAATATAATTCGAATAGCTTTGTGGGAATTTGCTGTTGGAAAATGCACTCCCGTTAAAGTTGCCATCAATGAAGCTGTAGAATTGGCGAAGATATATGGTTCAGATAGTACCCCTAGATTTATAAATGGTGTTTTGGGTAGTCTTGTTTCAAACTTAAATAATTACGAGGTCAGTCTAAAAAATTAGTTTAAGAGGGATTTCTAATGAAGTATTTGAAGATGTTTGCCCTGATTTTATTTGCAATAAGTTTTGCATTTGTGTCATGTGATTCTAAAACTGCAGGGAATGAAACGATCCAAAAATTATCATCTTCTGAGACCGTGTTTGAGGTATTTTTGCCCACAGAATTAGAAAATAGTGCAGTTATTTATTTAGAAATTCTTGATGAGGTAACAGGTGTAGCCCTAAACCCTAAAAGATACGAAATGCAGCAGAAAGATGATTTCTCTCTTTTTATCAGAATGCCTTTAACCAACGGATCAATGATCCATTATCGTTACGTAAAACATACTAATACAGATCAGATAGAGCACGACGCAGATGGAAACCAAATTTATTATCGAACATTTATTGTTGAGCACCCTACAGTAGTTAATGATAAAGTAGCAAACTGGGCAAATGAAAAATCGAAATATACAACCGGCGAGATCAGCGGTTTCGTTTATGATGCTAAATCCAATTTACCGATACCTGGAATGTTCATATCCATTAATGGGGCCACTACGATGTCACAATCGGATGGTTATTATCAGATCCGGAAAATTCCTATTGGTGAATACAATCTGGTTGCGTATCATCCCGATGACCTCTACGAACCATTTCAACAAAGTGCACTAATTGCTGAAAACGCTGTAACTCCCGCTTCATTTGGACTAGATCTCGCGAAATTGGTTAAAGTTACTTTCAATGTGGAAGTACCTGAAAATACATTTGTGGGCGCCCCAATAAGGTTTTTAGGCAGTAGTTCTTCATTTGGCAATATTTTTACCGAATCAACTGGCGGAAATTCAATCGTTTCTTCAAGAGCACCCTTTATGAATTATTTAGGGGATAGAAAATATTCACTCACTTTAGATTTACCTTCTGGGTCTGATCTCCGGTATAAATACTCACTAGGTGATGGTTTCTTAAATGCCGAGCATTCTGCTGAAGGTTCATTCCTAACCCGGCAGCTGATTATCCCCGCAAAAGATACGACTATAAAAAATCGGGTAGTTAGTTGGTCATCGAAACCAAACCATCCGATAACTTTTCAGATAACTGTTCCTAAGGATACTCCACCCAACGAATATGTTTCGATCCAATTCAATCCCTTCGTGTGGATGCAGCCGCTTCAAATGTGGAAAACTGGCGGTAATCAATGGACTTATTCCTTGTACAGTCCATTTGAATATTTGGATAATTCACAGTTCAGATTTTGCAGAAATGATTTATGCGGACTCGCCGATGACAGTTTGACATCTGGTTATGATGCTAATGGATACATTCTAGACATTGCTGTTTCCGATGGACCGCGAAATATTGCGTATGAAATCCAAAACTGGAAATATCTAGGTATTTCTGATTACCAATTTGAGAAATCCACAAACAAAGTAAACAAAACCTCATTCATTAAAGGTATTCAATTTACTAATTTATATGACCCTAGCTGGCTTCCCTACTACGATCGAGGTTTTATTGATGCGGCAGTAGATGGCGTAAACTGGGTCATACTTCCCTCAACGCGTATGATTAAAAGCACAGAATTACCTTCAATAAAAATTGATCCTAGTAAAAATATTTCCTTTAACGATCTTGATAAATTGCTAATCTATGCGCAAGAAGCAGGCTTTAATCAAGCCTTGTATCCACAAATTGGATCAGATTACCCAACAATTAATATGTTCTGGGATACGATTTCTCCTTCATATAATTGGTGGGTTGAATGGTTCGCACAATATGAACGATTTATCTTGGATCATGCAGAATATGCGGAACATAATGGAATTTCAGCATTTATCATAGGAGGAAACTCCATTCTACCCGCCCTTCCTTCAGGCCGATTACCGAATGGGCAGTTGTCAAACACTCCGTATGACTTCCCAGAAAAATGGCAATCATTAATTGAAAAAATCAGGGTGAAATATTCAGGGCACCTATTTTTTGCGATTCCCTCAAATTTCGCCGAGAAAATAGACTATCCATTTCTTGAAAATATTGATACTTTCCTTGTTGAAACAGATTCTGCATTAACTTCAAGTGCGGACCCCGCTATTAATGAACTTAATGATCGGTTCATAAAAGATCTGGATACTTCTATATATAAACTGGTTGAAAAATATTTGAAGCCAGTTATTATTGGAATAAATTATGCCTCAATTGACGGAAGTGCATCAAATTGCATCGCGTTGGGATCACAATGCTCAGAAATAATTATCGTTAATTCATCTCAAGATATCCCTCTCGACTTAGCTGAACAGGCAGACATTTATAAAGCGATCTTAGATGCAGTTATTGAGCGTGATTGGATAACTGGATTCGTCTCCCAGGGATACTTCCCGGCAGCTATTATAAGGGACGCTACTTCTTCAATCCGCGGGAAACCGGCTATGGATGTCTTGTCTTATTATTTCAATGAAATTATCCAACTTGGATTCAAGTCTCAAGTGCAACCGTGATTTTTTAAGAATACCACAGGTGATGTGAAAGACAGACATTTCCTGGGTCTTGTATTCAATCTATTTTCAGCAAATTGAATGTCCGCATT
>JAUSPC010000186.1 GCA_030655835.1 Pelolinea sp. | reverse complement strand
TGCTTAGGGCGATATCCTCTCCTGCCTCTATTGCGTCCGATCTCCCTGCTGATAGTTGCTTTGTGTACTCCTATCGTCTCAGCAATCTCTGTTTGATGCTGACCTATTTTCAATAAAGCGTATATCTGGTATCTTTGTATATGGTTAAGCTGTGTGTATGTGTCCATGAGTGCTCCTTTGATTTAGTCGTTAGAGAGGCGCTTATCTTACCGCAGCTTACCTCTCTTACGCTTTCAAAGTTGCACTTGCTAGTTGAATTCAAGTTTCGTAATATTAAAATTTTATTTCATTAACAAGCTCATAACTGCTTTTTGGACATGCAGTCTATTTTCAGCCTCATCAAAAATTGCTGAACGCCACCCGAGGCCCTCGGTTTTATCCATTACATCATTGTTCACTTCATAGCCCCGATCAGCAGGAAGGCAGTGCATATAGATGGCTTTCTTATCGCATGTATCCATCAATTCGCTGGTTGTTTTCCACGATTTATATAAATCCATGATCTCCTGGGATTTTTCAAAATCATAATCTCCTACGGGGGGTTGGAATAAGTTTACTGGTGCCCACGCCTTCGGATACACCGCGTGCGCGCCCTTGAATCCTTCCGCGAAATCATTTGTGATCTTAAACGATCCTCCTGCATCATCTGCATATGTTTCACATTGTTTGATGATGTCCGGCGCAAGGTCGAATCCCTTCGGGTGTGCCAGCGTTACGTTCATCCCAAGCATTGTTGCATATAAGATTGCGGATTGTGGAACCGCGCGTGGTTTATGGACACTTGGAGAATATGCCCAGGACATGGTAAAATCGACGCCCTTAAATCCGCCAAATTCCTCTTTGACCGTCAGCACATCCGCTAATCCCTGGAATGGGTGGTAAATATCATCTTCCATGTTCAAGACTGGAATATCTGACCATTTGGCAAACTCTTCCAACAGTGCATGCGAACCACCATATTCCCATTCCACCGGGTCGCCGTAACAGCGAATCGCAATCGCGTCGCCCATGCGGCTTAGAACCCGCGCCACATCAGAAACACGCTCTGTACTATATGCAACTTCTTTTCCTTCCAGGGCAGGGGTATAGATCTTTGTAGGATCTAAATAATGCGCGTGCCCACCCAGTTGCGTCATACCTGCTTCAAATGAGTTGCGTGTTCGTAGTGATTGGTTGTAGAACAGCATGAATAACGTCTTTGATCTCAGAAGGTCATCATGGTAGATGCCCATTCCGTGCTGCCGCTTCAATTCTTCTGCGACTTCTAAAATTGTTTTGATCTCCTGGGGTGTGAAGTCGGTCTCAGCCAAGAAATCGCGTCCTGCAAAACCTGTAGTTTTCATTCTTTTTCCTCTCTTATTGTTTTTGTATGCCAAATGGCATTTATTGTCTGTTTATGATCTTCCAAAAAAAGCTTCTCGTTTTTCTTTTTCAGAATCGTACCGCTCAATACCTTTAAGCAGCCATTCCGGCGAAAGATGTGCTTCTTCTATCACCTCCTCCAATGTACCTCCCGTCCGCCAGCGACCATCCCAATCAGCGGAAAGAGCATATTCTTCTGCGAGCGGGTTAAATATCCAATCGTGCATTAACCAACCAGCTTGCGTTGTGATGACCGTAGAATTCAAACGATCATATTTCGAAATTGTATTTTTTCTATATTGTTCAGATTGAGCATCAAACAATTCTGAACTTGTCGCGCAAATAATTTTTAAATTCCATCCTTTTTTGTTTATATCAGGAAGGATTTTCAATATGTTTGCAACCGCACTGGTTCCCTGAACAATGAGTGTGCCGTCTTTTGGTTCTTTTGATGCATGGTCCTGTATGATATACGCGCCCTTCGCGCTTTCAAAATGCGATGGCATCCTCAAAGCCTTTCGATCCGGTACCTCAATATTTGGGCGCGTTAGATGTAGAGCAATAATGGGGGCTTCCATCCGCAATGCCGCGCCCAGCAGAACTGGTACTTCATTATGCTCCCATGGATGCAGGTTTATCACACTCCCTTTTGGAAACAATTGCGTAACCCCCGGTGCAAAAATACCAAAATGTGTCCGACTGTCATCGGCAGTCTCGGGGCCAGAGTGTCCGGCAATCCAGATCACTTTTCCGAGTTTCCATGGGCTGTCCTGTACAAGTTGACTGAAAATTCGGAACATTCCGTATTTCAGGTATGAAAATGAACCGTATGTGGAACACGCACCCCAGAAGCCGTTGAACTGGGCAGATGGATTTTCTGCCATATTAGTAGCAGCCATTCCGACCATTAAACCCGCGTTCGCAAATTCAGTGATTTCCTGGGGTAGAAGAACGCCAGCATTATTATCCCCAAGACCGTACCACCCATAGCCTCCAAAATCAGAATACGGACCGGCAAACCCGGAAATATTGGTTGACCCGGCTAAGTCAGCAGAACACGCCAAAAACAATGGCCTGTTATATTCTTTCGCGCCAAATGCATTTATCCATGCGCCCCATTTGGCGAGCGCAGCACGATTTGCTACCATTTCTCCAGGTTTAGCGAAAATATCCGCAGGATATTGTTCATAATCGTAAATACGGTCGTCCTCAAATGGATTTTTCTTTGAGGCCAACTCAAATGTTGTTATTTCTTCTGGAACACTTTCTCCAATATCAACAAGCCTCTCTGCAAGATAATCGACCAATTCCCGATCATCTTCCAGCACCTTGATGACGGCTTGAAGGTTTAGGCTAAATTCTTTCTTAATTTCTTCTTCTGTTTTTGGTTCACCTTCATTGTTCCTGTAAAAATTTGCCCCGTATTTCTCGGAAAATTCTTTTTTCGTTTCCCAGAAAATATCGCTGTCCATCGCATGTGGTGATCCATGTGATTTATTATCATATTTCAAATATCCTCTGCCTTTTCTTGTCTTGAACCAGGCGGCTCCTGGTCTTTTCCCCGAGTTTTCATCGTTTGCCAGGGCTAGCAGCGTTTCAGTAACGGAAACCCATTCGCTGCCGTTTTCAGTGCCAAACACTCGCCACCCATGCGGAGCAAACCAATCTTCCGGTGTTCCAAAAACGACATCGCTTACTTTATGGTCATCAATCCCAAAGTCATTCCAATCAACCAGGAAAATAAGGTTGTCGAGCTTCAACCCCCATGCCGAGTTCAATGTCTCATGCACAATTCCCGGTGTAAGTCCTGCTTCACCTTCTAGCGCAAACACTCGCACCGAGCCAGCGCCCGCACGTTTTAGCGCAAGAGCTTCCCCGGCAGCAGCTGGAGTTCCATGTCCCGAAGGTCCGGTATTAAACTTAAGGAATAGTGATTTATCAACCACTTCGGCATGACCGGATAATCCTCCGCGACGCCTGAACTCCAGGAGATCTTCCCAATATAAAGCGCGTAAATCAGCTTGCGCAACTGCATATCTTTCATCTTTGGTCTGGCGGTATTTGATGCGCATTACTTCATTCAGCGCTGCAAGTGTGCAGTAAATAAGCGGGACGGTGTGGCCTGCCGCTAGAATAAATCGATCCGCAAACCTTTTCTCAGGATGGCGAATATCCCAGCGCATAGCTCCGCTCAGCATGGCCACAACCAAGATATGCACTTTCGAGCGCGAGCCACCCGGATGACCGCTCTGTCTGTAATTTAAAATGATATCGATCAACTGGTCGATAATATCTTTAGTTTTTTCCCAATAGTGAAATTGATCCGTAAGATCCGCAATTTCGATTTTATTTCTTTTTTCCATCAAATCCTTTCTCCTTCGGGTAAACTTTAAGAAAAGGTTACGGATAAAATCATTTATTTGCCGTATTTTTCCCAATGATCCCCAAACAATTTCTGTTCATCGGGTACAACTGGTTTAATTGGTTTTGAAACCCAGGTAATATTAAGAAAATGCTTCCAATAGATATTTTCTGTCGTAATATTATTACCCCAACTACCACAACCCAGGGTAAGAGTGATCGGCATGCCATTATCATAATTGCCGCTGTTCCCATAGCTCTGCGGCTGGTTGACCATGATTCGGCTGACCTTCGCCTTTTCGCCTAATAGGCGTATATGTTCTTCACTCGAAGTATGGATTCCGCAGCTATGGCCAGTCCCACTATATGCGGTAATATCCTGAACATATTGAATAGCATCTGAGAAATCTCCATATTTCCATAATGTTATAATAATGGAGAGTTTTTCGCCTGAGAAGAGATCTTCGGAACCTATCTTTTCACCCATTACCATGATGAATCTTGTTCCTTGAGGGATTTTCAATCCCGCAATCTTGGCAATTACCTCTGGGCTTTGGGCAACAATTTTTTTGTTCAAGTGTTTACCGTCCGGCCACATTGCTTTGCCAAGTTTTTCTTTTTCTTCCGGGCTGCACATATATCCGCCATTTACTTTCATTTCTTCGACAAAGTTATCAAAGACAGATTCTTGAATAACAGCTGAGTTTTCTGAAGAACAAGAAGTCGCAAAATCAAAGGTTTTTCCCAGAAAGATTTTGTTCGCCGCAGTTTTCAGATTTGCAGTTTTATCAACAATAGTAACTGCATTGCCAGCGCCAACCCCATACGCCGGTTTCCCACTGGAATAAGCCGCCTTCACCATACCCGCACCGCCGGTAGCAACAACAAGATCCACACTGCTCATTAACTCCTGTGTAAGGTCAATTGTTGGTTCTTCAATACACTGAATTAATTCTATTGGAGCCCCAACCTGTTCCAATCCTTTTCGCATCACTTCCACATTCAATTTACAGGTTTGTTTTGCTGAAGGATGCGGAGCAAAAATAACTGCATTCCGTGTTTTTAACATTGGTAAACAATTTCCAGGCAGGGTTGCGCTGGCATTGGTAACTGGTGTTAAAGCGCCGATTACGCCGACCGGCTTGGCATATTTCAGCAAACCCAACGCCTCGTTTTCCTCAATAAGGCCAACTGTTTTCAAACCGTGAAGGTCTCTCAATGCGCCCAGAGTTTTCTTCTGGTGCTTGACTATCTTATCTTTCAGGACTCCCATTCGGGTCTCTTCAAATGCAAGCGTTCCGCATTCTACAGCATGGGAATACGTCTGCCATCCAACCGCAGCTACCATCTGATCCACTTTTTCTTGAGGCCAAAATTCTATTTGTGCTTGTGCTTTTTTTGCATTTTGTATCAATTTTTGTATTAATTCCGACATCTTAAATCTCCAAATCTATCAATCCAACACCAGATCCACTAATTTGACTCCATCGCCGCCATCAACTGCAAGTGACTGGCCAGTAATAAAGCTCGCTTCATCACTTGCCAGAAATAATCCAGCATAGGCAAGATCACACGGCTCACCCTGCCGGGCAGTTATTGGTTGCCTGCGGATCAGCGGCACCGATATAGGCGCTACATCTGGGTCTTTAATCGCTTCATACACAAACAAACCGGGCAGTAAGCAGTTTACGCGAATCCCATCTTCAAGATAATCATTCGCTATATTCTTTGAAAACTCGATCATCCCCGCTTTGGTGTATGCGTATAATGGGTTTGCCATTCGGCGCACTTTCTCAGAAGCAACTATGTTAACTATTGCCCCGCCTTTTCCTTGTTTGAGGAATTGAACGACTGCCGCTTTACTCGTGTTGTATATCGCCGTGAGATTGCTTGCAATAATGCGCTCGTACGCTTCATCGGATATTTCGTGCAATTTTTTGTCCAGTTCAACCCAACCACCGCCAATATTGTTATAAAGCACATCCAGTTTTCCATAAGTATCTACTGTGGTTTTGATCATTTTTTCCACATCATCTTTATCTGTTGCGCTTCCCTGAAAAATGGTTACTTCTCCGCCTTTTCCGCGGATCATTTCAGCTGTTTCCTCTAACACATGCTTTCGCCGGGCAACTATCACCAATCGCGCACTTTCCTGAGCAAATAGGAGAGGAGCACTTCGGCCCAGATGTTCACCAGCGCCTACAAAAAGAACAACCTTATTCTTTAATCGATCCATTCTATTCAACCTCCATCTCTCTTTTTACACGTATCGCCTCTAATATTTTTTCTTTTGTTGCTGGTAATTCTCTGATCCAAATGCCCGCAGCATTATGTATGGCATTGATAATTGCAGGTGCGGTCGGTGTGATTGCCAGTTCCCCCATACCTTTTGCCCCAAATGGTCCCTTTGGATGCGGTGTTGTGATTGGGATGACAATAATTTCAGGCAGATCGCGGAACCGCGTAATTCCCAGATCATTGAACTTAAGAGATTTTGGAACTCCTTGTTCATACTCAAATGACTCACTCAAGGCATATCCCATTCCCTGAATTGCGGCCCCTTCAAGCTGCCCGATCACATTTTTATATATGATTGGAGTACCACAATCATGTGCGACGATCATCTTTAGAACACGCACGGTACCTTTTTCTTCATTCACCGCCACAATCGCTGCCTGAGCGCCAAAATCATATGCGAAATGAAGGGGAGCATCTGGTATTTCCGGATTGGAATCATTAAATTCATTCGGTGGTTGGGTTGTTGGTGCATCGTAGCTCGATTCATAAACAAATTCCTCACCATTTATGACAAGTTCTTTTAACTGGATGTACTCGCGTCCATCATTTTTATTGACAAATTTCCCATTCTCAATAATCAATTCATAAGGTTCAACATGAAACTCATTCGCTACAAAATCCCATAAATATTTTTTCAATCCTTCCGCTGCAATCAGAACAGCATTTCCTGTGACAAAAGTCGCCCGAGATGCTGTGGTCATACCCCCATGCGGATCAAGGCGGGTATCCCCAGTATGGACACGAATATCACCCACTGGAATTCCCAGAACCTTCGAAGTGATTACGGCCATCACCTGATTCGAGCCCTGGCCCATATCAGCAGCGCCATGGCGTACCAGGAATTTGCCATCCGGCTCCAGTTGAACGACAGCGCCAGCCTGATCTGGGATATTTGCACCCAAACCAACATTTTTATAAGCGCAGGCAATGCCAACCCCAATTTTTTCGCCTTTTTCACCTGTAGGAATTTCAGTTTTCGCGAGCTCTTGTTTTACCGCTTTCAAGCATTCAACCATGCCTGCGCCCACATCTTCCGTTAGTACATCTCCTGTAGTTGTAGATTTGCCATAATCTAGCGCGTTTTTCAGTCTGGTTTCTATCGGATCTAAACCCAATTCGCAAATCATATGTTCAAAATGCGTTTCCGCAGCAAATGTTACCTGCGGACTTCCATACCCTCTGAATGCTCCGCATG
>JAUSPC010000093.1 GCA_030655835.1 Pelolinea sp. | reverse complement strand
CTGAGCGCTGGTCCAGAGCGCTGGAAAGATGTTATTACAAGCAACCTCACGAAGATAACTGGGAATCAAACTATCTATGAGAGATCTGATGTTGAAGTCCGTAAATTGGAAGGACTTGAACCGCGAAAGGGGATATTGGCGGGAGAAATTAATGAAAGCCCGATTGATATCCTGGAAAATGGGTATAAGTTTCAAGTGGATGTTGTTAATGGACAAAAAACGGGTTTTTATTTAGATCAACGAGACAACCGCAAAGCGATCCAAAAGTATGCAGCGGATGCGAAGGTATTGAATTGTTTTTCTTACACCGGCGGTTTTACCGTGTATGCTTTAGGTGGGGGTGCAGCCCATGTGACATCCATTGATTCATCTCAGGATGCCATCGATTACGAAATGGTTAATGTAGACAACAATAAATAGCAAGCAGAGAAAAATTCTTGGATCGTCGGAGATGTATTTGAAGAATTACGGCTTTTCAGAGATAAGGGGGTATCGTTCGATATGATCATTTTGGATCCACCCAAATTTGCTCCAACAGCTGCTCAGGTGCGGTCTGCTTCGCGCGGATATAAAGATATCAACCTGTTAGCGTTCAAGCTGCTCAATCCAGATGGTACCTTGGTCACATTCTCGTGTTCGGGCGGCCTTGACCGCCTATTATTCCAGAAGATCGTGGCAGATGCGGCTCTGGATGCGGGAGTTGACGCGAAGATATTAGAAGTCCTTTCTCAGGGAAAAGACCATCCGATCGGTCTGAATTTCCCGGAGGGAGCTTATTTGAAAGGACTTATCTGCAGGGTTTAATAAAATAACGCGCCAAAAGGCGCGGAATAGCTGGTGGAGATGGCGGGACTCGAACCCGCGTCCGAAAGATTAGAGCACCGAACTTCTACGAGCGTAGAAGGTAATTATTTTAACCATGAGGTTGCAAACCTTCAGGCAACTCCCAGAGCTATCCGTTTGAGCCCGAAAGCTCTCTTTCGCATAGGGCACGGAAACGCATGCGGCACTCCAACTTTGTGTCGCCTGTCCAACTACCGGTTGGAGAGCGGAGCTGGCAGACGTGACCTGCTAGAGGTCATGTGCTCTTGTCAACCGCTTACGCAGCTAACGGAAGAGCAGCTAAGTTTGTGCTTTTGGCACTTAAATTGTGTACTGAGTTTACGAGGTCGGTACCTCTCGGCTCGCAGTTCGGGATCAGCCTCCTCCGTCGAAGCCTGTCATCCCCAGATATAACGTAATTATACAACAGGATCATAAGAATTACATAAATTTTCAAAGATCCCTCTCGGAAATGGCACAATTCGTGCAACATACACCATGAATAAATACATAAAATAGGGCGCATGCATGATAACTGGGATTGACCTTTCGGAAAAAAATGGCGAAGTGGAATGGAATGCTTTCGGCTTTGGAGATGTCAATTTTGTGTTTTTAAAAGCAACTGAAGCCATTGATAGTGTAGACAGAAATTTTGTAACCAATTTGCATCAGGCACAGCAGCGTGGCATAACTACAGGTGCCTATCATTGGCTGCATCCAAGGCTGCATGTAGGACAGCAGGCAGAGTTATTTATTAATACAGTGAAAGACTTTAAAGGATTGCTTCCACCAGTAGTTTGTCTGGAAACACACCGCACAAATTTGGACGAAATGGAAAAGAACGTATTGGCATTTCTTGATCTAATTGAGCAAGCCTTAAAGGTTAAACCAATCATCTACACATCTGATCAATATTGGAAAACTTACCTGCCTGAAGCGAAATGGGGATGTGATTATCTATTATGGTTTGACAAACCAGGTACGATTTGGCCGCCACAATTATGGCCATGGGCAGGTTGGACATTCTGGCAGTATTCGTATCAGGCAAAATTACCGGGAATTCCTACCATGCTGGGGTTGAACTATTTCAATGGGTCAATGTCAGAACTTCAGCAAATGGTGATCCAATGAGAATGTGTCGAGGTGATAAATGATTCCTGGAATTGATGTTTCTCATTGGCAGCGCGAGATAGATTGGGGTGAAGTAAAAAGAAGCGGCGTAAAATTCGCTTTCATTAAGGCAACTGAGTTTCCTGATAAACGTACTTCACTTTTTGTGGATGAAGAAATGCGTAAAAATATTGACGGCGCCTCTTCAAACGGAATTTATTGGAGCGCTTATCATTTCTTTAGAACCCATATAGACCCCGTCATCCAGGCGAAGGTATTCTGCGAAACTGTTGGCGATTTTACCAGTCTGCCTCCGGTCCTTGATCTTGAGGTTGCTGGCTCAAAAGGGGAGCGGTTAAATTATAAAGTACGGCAATTTTTGGATGAAACCGAGCGAATTACAAACAGACGACCGATCGTGTATTCAAGCGGGGGATTCTGGCGCAGTTATATGACCTATGAGAAAAAGGAGCATACCGATTGGGCGCGTGCGTACCCTCTTTGGGTGGCTCAATATACAACTCTTTGGCCTACCCCCTTATACCCATGGGCTGGTTGGGAATTCTGGCAGTATACAGATAAAGGCAAGATCCCTGGGGTCATCACACACGTGGACCTGAATTGGTTTAATGGTTCAGTTGAAGATCTTGAAAGAAAATTTGTAATTGGTGATAATGCTTATCCAAATAAGATCGAATCTATTGGCAATTATGACCAGGAAGAAAATGGTGTCGTTAAGAAAATCTCTGTTGAACAAACACAAAGTATATTTAGAGGGGACTTCCAGGAGCCTTATTCACAGAGACGGCCAACACAGGTACAAGAAGAAGATAGTTTTCACAACATACGAAAATCAGCTCAAAATTTTGGTACAAAACAAAAAGAAGATGACTGGATCAGGACCTATTTCCTTCAAAAAACCGTTTGATCAAATAAAAAAAGGTGCCTATCCATTTGTGTTGCATCGGATCCTGTAAATCATTGAATTGGAAGTGATGAACAGCGATCTTCGGTCAGGATCTCCCCAGGCAAGATTGGAGGTTTTTTCTGGCAGAAAAATGCGTCCGAGCAGATTAGCATTGATATCAAATACCCAAATTCCTCCAGGACCTGTACAAAACATATTTCCCAAAATATCTATTTTCATTCCGTCTGGTCTGCCGCCAAGAGATTCATCCCACAGTTCAGCCCAAACCTGACCGCCAGAAAAGGTCCAGTTTTCTTTCACATCAAACATTCTGATATGCTGGCGCACTGTATCACAGATAAACAATTGTTTTTCATCGGGCGAAAAAAGCAATCCATTTGGTCGTTCAAATGAATCTGTGATCAGTTCAAGCTGAGAGCTGTCCGGGGGTAGGCGGAAAACTCCTTGAAAAGCTAATTCCTGTTCACCAGGCCCGCCTATTCCACTGCGCAGGCCATAAATTGGATCGGTAAATAAAATCGAGCCATCTTTTGCGGAAATCACATCATTGGGTGAATTAAGTTTCATCCCTTCGTATGAGTTCGCGAGTGTTTTGTATGCTTTGTTTTTGTCTAAACTTGAGATCGCCCTGCCTTGATGTTCACAAATAATCAGATTCCCATGAGGATCGAAGGTAAGGCCATTTGAAAATTTACTTGGAGAACGATAAATAGATGTTCCTTGTTTTTCCGACCAGGAAAATATTTTATTTTCGGGAATATCGGAAAACAACAACCTATTATTTTCTGTATCCCAAATTGGCCCCTCTGTAAAAGTAAACCCATCAGCAACTTTTTCTATCGGCGTTTGAGGATCGATCAGTTCTCTGAATTCGCTTCGATATGACTCCATTTTCATTAATCAGTACCTCTTTCTCCATCCTGATATTCCAGCGTTAGATCACGTTTCAATTTCCAAAGCTTCTCAGTCAGGGAAACATGATAGTGATGCGGATTCACTATTCTTTTTACCCCGGGATATAATTTATCAAGGTCCATTTGCCTTTGTTCACGAATGCTGTCAAGTGAGGGGGGGCTGTAATTTATCGAACCTTTTGTAATGATCTCAATTGGCAGCAGCTCAATTTTGGATATTCCGCTTGATTCTAAAACTCTATGCTTGGAAGGATCTGTTGGATGATAGAGCTGAAGCGTTGATTCCTGGCAGAGGTCTTCCTCAGCCGTGCTCATCACATCCGCGATTGCTTTTTCCCGTTGGTCATAGATGCGCCAAAGGTGTTTGTGCCCCGGATTAATAGTTTTTTCCGGATTTTCAGAAATTTTAATGGCGGGGATCCAATGGGAATTTTCCTGAATAGCCACTAATTTATAAACGCCATCCAGCGCGGGATCGATACTGGATGTGATCATGCGCGTTCCAACACCATAAGCCAACCTTTTTAGTAATTTGTCTGGGTCAACGCCATATCTCGAAGCTTCGTCTTTGATCTGGGTGATTATCTGCCAGATCACCAACTCATCCATCTGGTTGGATAGAACGATGGTCGTGTCAGGAAACCCGGCTTTATCCAGCATCCGCGCTGCTTGAATACTTAAGAATGCCAGATCTCCAGAATCCAATCGAATCCCGATTGGTTGATGGCCTTTTTGTTTTAGTTTTTCAAAAACCTTTATCGCGTTCGGGATCCCGCTTTCAAGCGAATCAAATGTGTCAACCAGAAGAACACAATTATCCGGATATGAATCCGCGTATGCCTGAAAGGCTTCGAGTTCTGAACCGCCTAATGCGACAATCGCCTGGATCATGCTGTGAGCGTGGGTTCCGCTTGGTGAAAACCCAAGCACGGCTGAAGCGCCGACGTTTGAGGATCCAGCAGCGCCTCCGATAATGGCTGCCCGGGCTCCTGCGCTGGCTGCCCGGTCCTGGGCGCGCCGCAATCCAAATTCAAGCATCATCTGGCGCATGCCTGCCTCGTAGATACGCGCGGCTTTTGTCGCAATTAATGTTTGATAATTAAGGTGATTTAAAAGAGATGACTCGATCAGTTGGGCAAATAATAATGGTCCATGGACGAAAGCCAACGGGATATACGGATGGACAACCCGCCCTTCAGGAATTGCATTCAGAGTTATGCCAGTTATAACGGACTGCCTATTTATATAGGAGAGAAAATCTTCTGTAAAAAAGCGGCTTCCGCTCGCATTCTTTAAACTTCTAAGATAAGCGATGGATGGTTCATCAAAAAAAGAATCCCGCATCCAATCAAGCAGCCATTCCAGCCCGGCATTTATACAGTATCCTGCCTGGTGCAAGCCGTAGTCTGGATAACTGCGGAAGAAATAATCAAATTGGGCTGTTTTTTCATGTATGCCAAGGCGGAAATAAACCTGCGCCATGGTCAGTTGATATAAGTCGGTAAATAAAGCGCCTTCTGCTAGTTTCCTCTGGTCATTATTCATATTGGCTCTCCTATTAAAAATACTCTCAATATAATTGTATCTGTATATGATTAATATTAAAAAGAAAACAAAATATATTTCACTTGAATTAATTTTATAAAGCATGCTTTAAGCTAAAATACATAATATGAAGGATGGACCCCAAAAAACTTCTGTGATCGGTTTTTATGGATTTTCAAATAGCGGCAAAACCTCATTGATTTTTAAATTAATTAGAAAACTTGACGCTGCTGGATATTCATCCGCTGTCATTAAGCGGACAGATAAAGCCCTAAGCTCTGAACCGAAAGAAAAAGACACGAGCGGGTATAGAGCCGCTGGCGCTAAAATAACCTCCTTCTCATCGTTAAGCGAAACCAACTTTGTGCTTCCTGAAAAAATAACAATACATCAAACAATTGATATCTTATTGGCTATTTCGGATGTAGATCTAATTTTTGTGGAAGGCGCATTTGAACCGGAAATACAAAAAATTCGGCTGGGCGGCATTCCTAAAAGGGAAAATACAATATATGAATATGACGGCGACTTTGATAGTCTGTATAATTTAATTTTGAAAATGATCTAAGGAGAAATAAGGATGGATAAGATCGAGATTGAAGTCAACGGTACGCTTATAAAATTGACCGAGTTCCCAGCAAAAATCATCATGAACACAATCCTGGGAATGCTTAAATCGCTGCATGAGGTGGGAACCATTGAAAATGCTGTCATCAAGTTGGAAAAAGATCCCGATTAAATAACACATGGGCGCAACAGGGCTC
>JAUSPC010000174.1 GCA_030655835.1 Pelolinea sp. | reverse complement strand
TGAACCAACGGACAAAAGCCAAGAACCGCATCCATGCAGCACTGGCTGGATACAATTTGGTATCTCCGGTCACGGATCTGTTTGGAGTGGCAGGTCGAACATATCTAGATGAAGTGATGGAAAAAGAGCTGCGTACAGCTGTCCGACAGGTGGTGCGAGTCCATGGTAACGGCTGACGGAAAATGCTTGACCTGGATGATCCACACCGCTTCCAGAATGCCAAACTCCAGTTTCAGCACACCTGATACGTGCTCAACCGAGCGGGCGATCAAGGCCGCCGCACCGCCGATGAAATGCATCCATTTCTTCTGAGATGGTATTGAGACGAGTCATCACAAACTATAAATACTTGACATTTTTCGATTATTATCCACGCAAATGGTATCCCAAACTGTTCACTATCAGATCGCTTTCTATTAGGTATTTGGTTCCAAACTTGCAACTAAATGGAATTGAAGAATAATTAATTCATAATTGACCTGAAACGAGAGATATAAATGGCATATATCAAAGGTGTAGATTTTTGCCACTGGCAGGCAAACATCGACTTTTCGAAGTTGGTCAATAACGGCATTAAGTTTGCCATCTTCAAAGCCGGTGAGATCCCTGCTTCATCCAGGAATGAATTTACTGATGAAATGTACCAGCGCAATATTACAGAATCAAAAATCCACCATATTATTTGCGGGGCATATTATTTCTTTCATCCAGTGATCAGCGCTGCCCGACAGGCCAGGCATTTTGATACGGTCATGCAGAAATTTGGCCAACCGGATCTGCCACCCGTGATCGATGTTGAAGTAGAAGACAAAATGGAGCCGGATGAGATCGCCAGCGAGTTGAAAGCGATGAGCGATGCGCTTGTCAGCAGGGGGTACCGCACCCCGATCATTTACAGCCGCTGGGGCTTTCTGGTCAATAAGGTCGGAGAACCATACTGGATCAAGAACCATATGCTCTGGCTGGCGCAGTACAGCAATAACTTGGTTAATAAGCCAGCTGATATGAGCAACGTTATCATGTGGCAATACACGGATAAACTGAAGGTCCCGGGAATCGGAGTTGCTTTGGATGGCAATTATTGGTTGAAATCTGAAGAGGAATTATTACAATTAGTAAAGCAGCCTGAACCGATCGTTGTACAAATTCCCGAACCATCGCAAGAGCAATCTCTAGAACTGCTTCCTGACGCTGACCAAGAGGTATTGATCACGCAGGTGCCGCAGGACTCCCCGCAAGAAACAAGTCAAGAAACACCACAATCATCGCAGGATGAGCTTCCAGCGCAAATGTTGGAACAACAACCGGAACAGCACCCTGAGCAACCAGTAGAATTTACTCATGATGAGCGGCAGGAGATGCAATCTGAAGAACCACCTGAGACCGCGAATTCAGCGGACTCCCACAGGGGGATATTTGAGATGCTTGTAAGACTGATCCACGCAATTATTGGGGCGAGGCGGTAAAGCGAAGGAATTTTCCAGGGTGGAAAATCTACTTTAATTGAGTTTAAGTATCAAGAGTTATTTAAAAATGCAGCTGTCCCGGCTGGCACCTGGAATTAAGTTCTTTTCATTTTTTTGGTAATGAAGAATTCTATTTATTGTTCATGCCAATTTTTATTTGGTCAGTGACCTATGATCCAGGTTTGTGCCTGAATGCAGGGTTCAAGAAAAGATGCACAGTGGGCGAGGGAGATAAGCGTTTGCCTGGTGACTATTCGAAAAAATGCATGCAAAATTCGTAAAATAAAGAAATATATTTCTTCTGAGTGCCCCAACAATTATTTTTAGATAGACATTATTTCTTATTCGTATTATCGACTAAAACCTTGAAGAAGTCTTTGCGATCAGCAGATGCTTCTTTATATGAATTATCCAAATAAATTGAGTTGAATTTACAGCTCATTTCACATTGGCCGCAGGATGCACAGTGGTCTCGGTAATGAATGAGACGGAAACTGTGTTTTGATTCTTTCTCCAGCGCTAATGCTTGCGCAGGACAATCACGAACACATAAACCGCACCCAACGCAGTTTTCGGAAATTATGCGGATGCTACCGCGATAACTTGCTGACAATTTATTTGAAACTGCTGGATAGTCAATAGTCTCTGGTTTGGAAAACAAAACCTCGACAATATTTGGCAGTAAATAAAAAAAGGAGCGTATCTTTAATAAAATATTGTTCATTTTAGTAATATATAAACGTTATGTAAAAGTGTCAGGGGAATAAAAATGTACCAATTCAGATAAACCAATTGGTCAATTCGTAAGCGGGCATATATCGCGCTGATGGCAGAAAGCATGCCTTGTAAAATTACCAGGAGCAGTAAAAAAACAATGAACCCGCTAAATGTACTCATCTGCCAAAACCCAGAAAAGAAGCAGTGGATCAGAAAAGATAACCCCACCACAGTTTGCAATTGAATTGTCAGGTACCAAAGGGCAAGCTTTTTACCGCTAAACTCAGTTAAAGCGCCTGCAATAACCTCTGATTTTGCTTTGGGAATATCATACGGCTCCCGTTTAAGCTTACCTATCAGACCAGCCAGGGAAAACAAAAATCCCACAATTTGCGGAAAAATATATGGACTTTCTTTTATCTGTGCTAAACGGATATCCGCAAGTGACCAGGATCCGCTTGCGATCGCTGTGCCGCTCATTGCCAAAAGAAAGAGCACTTCATATGAAAAATACTGCAGAAGGGACCGGTTGCCGCCAATTACTGAATATACACCTTGGGTAACCCATCCCGCTAGAAAATACATTAAAGATGGCAGGCTTAATAAAAACATCAAGACAATGAAATCACCCTGGAAAGAGGGAGCCGACTGAATGGCAATGGGAAGGTAAAAACTCGCTGTGAGCACTGAAGCAAATGATATAAGGGGTAATAATGCGGCGAAAAACAGATTTGTTCCAGACGGTAAGATATCTTCTTTCGCAAATAATTTCACCAAATCCGCCAAGGGTTGATACCATGGAGGACCAATTCTCCCCTGGAAACGAGCAATCAGCTTGCGATCCAGCCAATGCAAAAACAGGGCGGCAATCAGCAGAAAAAAAAACCCCGGAAAAATGAAGATTCTAAATAATAAACCTAACAGATTCATGTTATCCATTTTCTACTTTTTACCGATCTCCGCACGCGATGCATAAATCCACTCCAGCGATTACAGCTGAAACATCTGCTAACTGCATATTTTTTAACTGTCCAGGCAGGGTGATCAAAGTAGTTAAGGTGGGAGTGCGCACTTTCAAACGGGCGGGTTTTTGGCTGCCGTCGCTGCGCAAATAATAAAAAACTTCTCCGCGGGGAGCCTCAGCCCGAGATACGACCTCACCTGAAGGCACTTTGCGGGGGGCAGATACTGATACTGGACCGTCGGGCAGATTGTGAATGATCTGTGTACACAATCGGATAGCTTGAATAGTCTCAAGAATGCGTAATATGGAACGTGCCCATACATCCCCTTCTGTCATCAGTGGAACTTCAAAACTGAGCTCATTGTAGGCAGCATAAGGTGCATCACGACGAATGTCAATATCTAGGCCAGAAGCGCGAGCGACAGGTCCCACAACACAATAACGCTTGATATCTTCTAAAGAGAGATAGCCGATTTTTCGGGTTCTGGCTCGGAAACTGCGGTCGCTTTCTATTGCTCGCAATATTTCTTCGACTCGTATAGTCAGTTCTCGTAAACCCTCTTGCAGAAGGGAGAGATGTTTATCATTTAAATCTACTCGGACACCGCCGATTATATTAACGGCATGAGAAACACGACCTCCAGAAATCTCTTCCATAATGTTCAGTACAATTTCCCTGTCACGCCATGCATACATGAAAAGGGTATTGAGGCCGATGTTCTTAGCAAGTACCCCAAGCCAAAGAAGATGGCTGTGGATTCTTTCCAATTCACATAAAAGCATGCGGATATACAACCCGCGTTTGGGAACTTCAAGCTTTAGTAAAGCTTCCACCGATTGACAATAGGTGGTTGAATGGATATGAGAACAAATTCCACAAATGCGTTCAATAAGATACACATTTTGAATATACGTGCGCTGTTCAGCCAGTTTCTCGATGCCTCGGTGCACGTATCCTAAACGCAGAGTACTATCCATCACTTTTTCCCCCTCTAAAGAAACAAGGAAAGAAAGAGGTTCTTTTAGCAAGGGATGCTGTGGGCCAATTGGCACGGTGATCCTGCTCATAAGGATTTTCCTTTCTTCTGGCTGGTTTTAGAATTATGCTCTTCGTTGCTTGGCAGCTCTTTTTTTCTCATGGGGTATCCGCCTTGCCAATTATCAGGCAACAAGAGTGGAATAGGATTTGGCATGCCATGAAACTCGATCCCAAACATCTCGCGGGCTTCCCTTTCATAATATTCTGCGCCGGGGATCAACGAGCAGATGCTTTCAATCTGTGGTTTATTTTCATCCAATCTAATTCTTAAAGTAAGGCCGCCGGATTTCCAGAAATGGTAGAGCAAAGTAAAACCATCTTCTATTTGTTGGCATGTGATAGCTGAGAGATGCCATATTTTAGAATTCAATATTGTCTTAACCGCCAGCAATATTTGCTGTTTTGAGATAGTAATTTCTGTCTCGTTCATTGGCATTAGCTTTGTGGATGATCTATCTAAATTTAATACTTCCTGTAATTTCTTAACTGCTTTCTCGATGTTCATTTAACCTGCCCCAGTAACTTAACGATCCCATCAATAATTGCTTCTGGCCTGCATGGGCAGCCAGCGATATACATATCAACTGGTAAAACCTTATCAATTCCGCCAAGAATATTATACGCACCAGAAAAAATCCCCCCTGAGCAGCTGCAACTTCCAACAGCAAGCACCCATTTAGGTTCAGGCATTTGGTCGTAAATCCGCTGTAGGCGAGGTTTTACCTGTTGGGTCACGGGCCCGGTGCAAATCAGGATGTCAGCATGGCGGGGTGATGACTCTTTTAGAATCCCGAATCTTTCGACATCATACCGAGGGGTAAGCAAACTGAGAATTTCAATATCGCATCCGTTGCATCCGCCAGTATTAAAGTGTAGAAGCCAGGGTGATTTTTGGCGTGCCCATCTAAGGACTTTCGGAATTATGGCTTTATTCATGTCCGTCACGCTCCAAGAGGATTAGTATGCTCACAGCAGCACCAACAACGTAAATTACCGATAATATTTTCATGTCCATTTTTACCGGTATGGTTGAGATCACCAAGGCAACGATGTGCAATATTCCAAATAACAACGCTAGGCGAAAGAAAGCGTGGTAATTCAGTTCTAAGTGCGGTGTATCTAAATCTTCACCGCATGAATAATGGATGAATTTTGCCGGATTTTCCGTGCCTTTGGCAGATATTAAATTACCAACTCCCAACATCAATACGCCAACGGAAATAAAAATAGCAAAAAGAATAGGGGGTGAAAACCATAAAGAATTATTTTCCAAGATTACCTCATCATTCCCATTAAAAAATCAGCGGCTTCCAAACTTATGTCCATCAAGTATTGTGGCGCAATGCTGATGAAAAGGATTGAGATGACCAATACTGCAATAGGCATACTCATCCAAAGCGATATTTTCTTTTGTTTACTTTTTTCATGCTCCTCTGACATTTGCTTCTGCTGTTTCGAAAACAAAATGAGCAGCAATGGGAAGTAATAACCAAACGCGACTAGACTGCCGGCTAAAAAGACCAAAGCGCTCAAGACTGTAATCTTATCTGTCGAAGTAAAAAAGCTGGTCAGGGCGATCCATTTTCCGGTAAAACCAGGAAATGGCGGTAAAGCGGAAAGACTGATTATTGCTAAACTAAAAGCTACTGATGGGAATATAGGTAGGTTTGACGCCCGCTGCAGATCTTTAATTTCGCTTGCGCCAACATAATAATGAAAGACTCCCTTGGTTAAGAATGCGAGACTTTTTGCAGCTGCATGGGCAATAATTATAAAAAAGCCGGATTGAAAGGCAAGCGTAAGGTTATTGCGCAACCCAACTGCCATACAAAGAGCAATATAACCCATTTGGGCGATGGTTGAATAACCTAATAAGCGTTTAGTATGGTTTTGCACTAATCCCATTAAATTGCCAACCACAATATTGAGCAAGGATAAGCATAATAAGATTGTTCCCAACAGGACATGATCAAACCCAAGCGATAAAGTGATTTTAAGCGTTACATAAAACACACCCTGTACCAAAATGCCGGATAAAATGGCGCTGATGCTGCTGGGAGCCCTGCCGTGCGCATCAGGCAGCCAGGTGTGCATGGGAACCAAAGCGCTTTTTAAGCAGAATCCTGCAAAAAACATTAGGATACCTATTTGAGCTGGCCAACTTGTTGAACCCTGCAAATCAGTAATGTCTAAAGAGCCATAAGCTAAAAACAATAATGTTATGCCTAATAAGATCACAATGGAAGCTGCGCTGCCCATCATTAGATATTTAAACCCAGCTTCTATGGCTGTATCAGTGCGGCGCCTAAAAGCAACGAGTGCATAGGCACAAATACTCATCAGTTCACAAAATAAATATAAGACCATCAGGTTAGCAGAAAAAAGCATACCTGCTAATCCGCAAATCATAAGAATTAATAACGGATAAAAAGCATGTTGACGGCGATCTAAATTGAGATATTCAGCGTTATAGATAGAAACGAGGAATGCTAAACAAAAAGTAATAATGCTGATCAAAACTGCCCCGGGTTCGTATGAATAAAAAGCCGTCGATGAAAAAAGGCGGGAAAGGCTGCTATGGAAACCATTTATCGATTGGTTTGCCATCTGAAACAATTGGCTTTCAAATATCATATAGAAAAAGACAAGCAGAAAGGATAGAGCGGCTAATAGCGCCATTATGATATTGGTTATTTTTAAAAAACGTGCGGCCAGAAAAATTACAACAGCCATACAACCAAGAAAAAGTAATGGTATTTGAGGATATTGAAGTGAAAGGGTTACCATCCTCCTCCTAGAATCAATGGTAATTCGTTGATCACGTAATTAAAGAGCGGTCTTGGGAAGATCCCGGCTATAACCGTTAATATGGTGAGAGAGACTGTGACCAGTTTGACTGAAAAGGGAACCTCATGTATTTGTGTGGCTTCTTCCGGAGTGAAAAACATTGTACCAACGAGACGCAAAATATATGCTGATGTCAGGATTGAGCCAAGGATTTCAAGAATGGCTAAACCAACATAAGGTGTTTGGAAACCGCTGCTGAAGATCAGCCACTCACTGTTGAAAATCGCCAAAGCTGGTATGCCAGCGATAGAAAGTGCCCCAAAAATGGTA
>JAUSPC010000169.1 GCA_030655835.1 Pelolinea sp. | reverse complement strand
AATGCTCTGTGTGGACAAAACGGTGCTTATTTTGTGTAACCTGTGGACACAATGCACACAATGGACGCTGTGGACACCTTGATATACTGACTTCGAATCAGTAACTCAAAATAAAATTAAAGTCGCCTTTCTTATTTATTTTTGCCAAAATCCCTGTGGACACAATTGGAAACACTTCCAATTTTTTACTTTGTGGTTAAATTAGAGCATGTTATATATTGTTTCCACTCCCATCGGTAATTTAGGCGACATCTCCCTGCGTGCGCTCGACACCCTGCGCGCGGTCGATACGGTCGTTAGCGAGGATACCCGCAAAACGGGCTTCCTACTAAAGCATTTTGAGATCAGCAAACCACAGCTCTCTTTTTATGAACAGAACGAGAAAAAGAATCTCCCCCGCATCCTGGGCATCCTGAAAGAGGGGCGCGATGTCGCACTCGTCAGCAATGCCGGCACGCCCGCTGTGTCTGACCCCGGTTTCACGCTTGTACGAGCCGCGATCGAGAATGGCATTGAAATTACTGCCATCCCCGGCCCCACGGCGTTGGTCATGGCCTTGGTGCTCTCCGGGCTGCCCGTCCATTCCTTCACCTTTCGCGGTTTTCCTCCCCGCAAATCCAGCGCCCGCAAACGCTTCATGGAAATGGATCAGAATGCTTCGCACACATTGATTTTCTATGAAAGCCCCCATCGGCTGGCGGCATTCCTGGAAGACGCGCTTGAAGTCTATGGCGATCGGCCCGCGTCGGTGGCTAACGACCTCACCAAAAAATTCGAGACCGTCCTGCGCGGAAACCTGTCCGAATTGATCCCGCAGGTCTCTGGCGATCAGAAACTGCTCGGAGAATACACGGTGGTTATCTCCGGCAAGCCCAAAGGTAAAAACGCCTGATGGGATCGCACCGTTTTTTTATTAAACAGGTCGGGCAGGCTCCAGAAACAATTCGCTTTCCCGGCGATATCGCGCATCAGATCCGTAATGTCCTTCGTCTTAAACCGGATGATGTGGTGGTCGTCATGGATGGCGAGGGCAGGGCGTTTCAGGTGAGATTGACCGTGGTTGCTGAACAGGAAACCATTGGAAAAGTGATCGAAATCGGTGAAGTGCGATCGGCAGCGCCAGCTCTCCTGCATTTGTTTTTCCCGCTTTCAAAACGCGATAAAGTGGAGTGGATCCTCCAAAAAGGCACCGAAGTGGGCGTAAATGCGTTTCATCCCTTCATCAGTGAGCGTTCATTGGTGCAGACTCCGGAGATGAACGATAAGCGCACCACGCGTTGGGAAGCCATCATCCGCGAAGCAGCCGAACAGAGCGGACGCGGACGCTTGCCCGATCTCGCTCAAGCAGGATCATTTGAGAACGCCATCCAGACCGCAGCCAATGCGAACGACCTCATACTGGCAGCGTGGGTGGGTGAACAGCAGGGGGGTATGCAAGCATCGCTTGCACATGTCAAATCACGCATGGGGGATCAAAAAACTCCACCATCGATCGCTTTGTTTATTGGACCGGAAGGCGGATTCTCTGACCGCGAAATAGATCACTTGAAAGCAGAAGGTGCACACACGGTGTCTCTCGGGGCGAATATTCTTCGCATGGAAACCGCCGCGATTGTTTTCCCGGCTCTGGTCTTGTACGAATTGGGTAGCAGCGATCCTTTAAAATAACCTGGTGGGCAGCATATTTTTTAATCGCTTCGCGAGCATCTTCCCGCGTCCAAAATTTCTTCCATTTCCATCGCGAACAGCAAGCAACTTTCCGCCTGATCCATCCTCATCGGAAAGCCCGCGTATATCCTCGCCCCTCAGCCATGCTGCGTGATAGGCTTCATCAAGTGTATACACATTTTTTGTGAACAAGTCCCCAAATCGGCTGACGAACTCGTGCGACGGCTGCCATCCGTTTGGGTACGATTTTCCTGCCAGCATACCCATCGAAAGGATCGGCAGCTCAGGTACGATAGCTGATAGTTTCGCTGGGATCAGATACATGTTCCCGTTATTTTCCCAAAAACTCAAAGCATGGCTGTCCATGATTGCCCGCAGGTCAATGCCATACAAGCTGGAAATTTGCTCACTCAATTCAGAACTTTCTTTATCATTTAAATGAGCTCCTTTTAATTTTGGGCTTCCCCCCCAGATATTGATTTCTTTATCTGGCTGGATTGCCCCCACCTTCACGAATTTAGCGCAGAAGAATCCGGCTGTGCCAAACACATGCGGCCACAGCCGGGCTGCGTTCGTGATCTGGCTGTGAAATGGTGTGCCTTCGAAGTGGGTAACTGCGGGAGCAGGGGCAGGCAGTCTGGGTTGAATGTTTACTATCGCCACCGCGTCCCCATAAGCGCTCAGGATATGCGACACCACAGCTTCATTTTCAAGCGGCGAGAGTGTGCAGGTGGAATATATCACCTGCCCGCCGATCTTTGCCGTTTGCAGGGCGCTTTTTAACAGTTGGAATTGACGGTCCGCGAGGGATTGGATCTCGTTCTCTGTGATCGGGCGCGTGCTGTGCGAGACGCTGGTACGCAGTCCCTGCATGCTGCAGGGTGCGTCCAGCAGCACAGCGTCAAATGTCTCGGGATAAGCGCTGCCGTACCATTCTCCCGGCATGTTCGTGATCGCCTGGTTGATGGCGCCCCAGTTCTGGAGCACGATCCGCAGGGCGTTGATGCGCGAGCGGCTGGCATCATTGGCGATGATCAAACCCTTATCCATAGTCCGGTCTGCCAAATGGATCGTTTTTCCGCCAGGTGATGCAGCCATATCCAGGATCAATGGCTGCGGAATTCCTTCAAAGTCGAACAACTCAGCCGGCAGCATGGATGCCGCTTCCTGGATATAGAAATACCCCAAGCGATGTTCGATCGTTTTACTGGGGGAGGTGTCTCTACCTTCGATCCAATACCCGCTCTCGCAGAATGGGATCGGAGAGGGCTTCCATTGATAAGACTGTTCCCATACCCTGATCGCTTTATCAGTTTCTGTCTTGAGTTGATTAATGCGTATAGATAAAGGCAGCTCGCTTTTTATCGAGGTATTCAGCATTTCGAATTCTGATGGGGTCAGGTATTCCCGCGCCCAGGTCCATGGGTCAACAGCAGGATTGGGTTTTATTGAACGGGATTTACGCTTCGCCATGATTTTTTCCCAAATGAAAGAGGGTTTCTGAAACAAATTCTTTGACGTTTAATTTTAGCCCCAGTCCTTGAATGGATGATTCAACCAGTCGGTTCATTCTTTCATGCAGATCAAATCTACCGTTCAGGCTGTGGGTGGGGAGCGAGAGGAATACATGCTTCACATTAAGTGATGCGATCAGATCCCGTGTGGCTCCGCTGCGCCTTTTTTCCATCCGATGCGCTTCTTTGAACAGGAATGCGGCGGTCGCTTTCTGTTGCGGAGGACGTACCAGGATATCGCGTGTTTCAGCGTTCCCCTGCAGTCCGATACCGCCAGAAAATAGACGCTTGATCAACTCAACCCTAGGAGTGTGAATGTCGAAAGCAGTATATGTTAAGGAAGTGGGAAGTTCGACCAGAGGCAGCATGAAAGGGTTTAACCCGCAGGCCAGATCCAGGATCGAACAATCCGCTCCGAGTATCTTGAAAATATATCCGTAAAATTCCTTGACATAATCCAGTCTTTCAGCAGTGGAATGGTGTACTTTCAAGAATTGGGTGCATGCCTCCGCGAGCTTCGCCTTATCTCCGCTGGCGAGGACCTCATCAAGTTCCGCGGCTGCCGCTTCATAATCCAGATCACCCAGATAGGGAGCCATGATATTGTGCAGTTTACTTCTGGCAGATTTGATAGCGTCCGCTTCCTTTTCGTGGTGGGATAATTCCTGCTCAAGCAGATCATGGATCGTTTCATGCGGGATGTCCATCGAGCGGTACTTCTTGCTGGCTGCTATCCGTTGGATGATTCTGTCAAGATCGATGATCTTCATTTAACTTTTCTTCACCAGAAACGCAAGCTCGGTGGAAAACTCAAACCGTTCATACGTCCAATCAAAACCAGCGATCAGCTGCGCAAACTGGTCGGTATAATTTTCCTGCATTCCTTTTAATTTCCCGCTCAGGCTGCTGATCGGATAAGAGATCAGGATATAGTCTGCCGGGATCGCGTCTAATAATCGTTCGGCAAATCCTTTTTCTACCTGCTCAAGGCACGGGATCGTTTTAAGTAGGAAGGCGACTTTTGCGTGTTGGTCGAAATGAGCATTTAGCAGATTACATGATCTGAATTCGGTTTGTAATCCGAAATGCGCGCCAAACGTGTTCAAAAATTCGATCATGTCCGCGAAGATATCACAGCCGGTATATTGGACATCCTCCTCAACCGGCATCCAGGGCAGCGCCAGCGGATTCAGCCCGCAGGCCAGGTCCAATACAGAAGGGATCGGTTGGATGGTACTCAGGATCGTCTGGTAAAGATCTTCCAGGATCGGGAGTCTTTCATCTGTCGAATAATGCGCCCGCATCACGTCCGTACAAAAATCTTTTACTTCGGTGGAATGGATGTCAGTTGGAAGGGAAGCAAGTGTGCTTTCCCACCTCCCATACTCATGCTTTTGGGAAAAATAAGCAGTCCCCACCTGGTGCAGCTTGCTCAGGACCGCTTTCCGGGTTTCCTTTGGCTTCCTGCCTTTTGCCAGCTCGGTTCTTGCAATGGATTCAATTAATCCCCGGTTGATCTGGTTGTACTTGGGTTTTTCAAGCACATACTCGATCAGAGTCTCTAAACTGCTCTCATCCGCCGAACCCATCACAACACCTGCCGCAGCAATTTCATCAGGCGTGCCATAAAAGCCAGGTTATGCTGTGTGGCCAGCTGTTGGAATAAACTGTCGTTGATCTTGAATAGATGCCGGATATATCCCAGTGAATAATTTGCGCAGGCTGGGCAGCCGCAGCACTCTTCGATCGGCGCGGAAGATTTGATGTGCCGCTTGTCATTCACATACATATATTCGAACCAATCATCTCCATTTGGGAGTGAAGAAATGCTTGGCGTCCCAGAGAAAGTATACAACCGCCCATGCCGGGCGTCCCTGGTTGGCATTGCGCTGTCAAACAACCCATATCCGATCTTCACGCAGCGGGCGATATACGGCGGATGTCCGATACCTAACGCGTGGATGGAGTATTGTTCCGGGATCAGGCTGCGCAGCAGGGTGACCATATCTTCCACCAGCTGATTGTCGCTGTCCAAAGGCCAGCCCCCATATCCATATCCATCAAACCCGATCTCCAGCAGGGCCTGCGCGCATTGCGTTCTCAAAGCAACAGATTGTCCTCCCTGAACCACCCCAAATAGTTTCGGGCGTTCTTCTATGTGGGTTCCTTTTTCGTCCATCAGGCGGTCAAATTCCTTGCGGCACCGTTCAGCCCAGCGGATGGTGCGTTCCACAGAAATGACTTGCTCATCCATCGGATCATCAATATGCGTACAGTCATCCAGGCAGAAGATCACATCTGAGCCAAAGCTCACCTGAAGTTGGATGCATTTTTCAGGGGTCAATAGATATTTTCTTTTATTGCCCGACGGCAAGAACGAGATCCCGTTGTCCGTCAGACTGCCAAATTTCGCGTTCTGTCGGATCAGGGAATATGCCTGGAATCCGCCCGAATCGGTGAAGATGGCCTTGTCCCACCCACTCATCTGGTGCAAACCGCCCAGTGCCTTAACCGTCGTGGCGCCCGGACGCTGTACAAGATGGAAAGTGTTCATCACAACCGCTTCAATGCCGCATGCCTGGGTCGCCTGCGCGCTCAGATTTCGCACCTGCCCGAGTGTGGCATCCGGCAGATATTGCGGCAGCACAAGCTCACCGATATTAAGCTTTAATAGGTTTGGGTAAGGCATATTAATGGAATTGTATCATTCGCGCGGGACGCTAAAATATCTAAGAAAAGACTGTTGCAGCCAGAAGCGTGATCCAGTGGTTTGGTGTATCCGGTTCTGCGAGGAATGGGCGTGTCCGACTCTTAAAAGGGCTGCCGCCTGTCCAAATACCTTTTTTGGTCTGTTTGTCTTTCAGCCATTTTAATGCGGATACTGCGTTCGGGTGGTCCAGCGCGTCCAATTCCTTCAAGACCCGTAGTGTGAATAGGATATCCGTATGATAGAACAGAGGGAAACTCAATGAAAACCACAGTGGGTGAATTTTCTCAATGACTGGATAATCTGCCGCCACAAGATCGTGTTCTTCAACCACAAATTCGATCCCCCGCCTGATTGCGCCTTCAACTTCCGGGCTGCGCTGGTTCTTGGGGATCAATGCAAGCCCGTTAAGCTCTCGGATAACCGCCCATGAACACGGTAGATCTCCGTTATATCGGCAGGCCCCTGATCTGTGGATATCCCTGCAAACCATTTCGATTACTTTTTGGACAGCAGCGTCTTCGAACCGTCCGCAGTAAAGCTGGTAGCGCAGCCAATTTCCCCACAAGCAGTAAAATCCTGGGCTTTTTTCCTGATGGTAATCCAACCTCTTATCTTTGACGAGCGTTTCCCGCATAAAATCCGCTCCCCTTTGTAGGGCAGGAGTTTCTGGGGGTACCGCTAATTCTGTCAACAATAACATCGTCCAGTGTGAGCTGCGGTATTTTGGTGAGTAATAATGGCGGCTGTTTACCCAAAACCCTTCCGGGTCCTGACGCGAGAAAATGGCAGAAACAGGTTTGCTTGTGGGGATTTCAGTTCTCACAGCTTGCACTTCAACATCATCCGCTGGCTTATGCAGCAGGCTGGTTAATGTCAGGTAGCGGATAGAGGGAGTCCGGCTGTTCAGCAGCCAGGTGATGGTTTCTTGCGGGATGGAAGTGGTTTTGTTTGTTTTTTTATCTTCCATCCCATTATTATATATTAGTGTCTGCGAAAGATCGCGCTGACCAGGGTGATGAAGCCGATCCCGATCAGGAAAATTGGCCAATAGGTGCTGACATTAAATGGCAGGCCGAACATGCCGCCAAAGATGAAGAACCCCAGCGCACTGATCGCGATCAATATCAGCCCGCCTGATTCAAAGTGCGGCCGGTTGCGGGTGAGCAGACCTGAAAGGATCACACCCACACCCACAAATCCGGGTATCAGTGTCCAGATATATGACCAGCTGGCCCAATCTTGCGTGAGATTCTGATAATACAGGATCGCGCCAATTCCGCCGACCACACACCCCGGTACAGCCAGGCCGCCTGTGCGTGTGAGCAGCGCGCTTAACAAGAACGCGCCGCCAATTCCGATGATGATGAAAGGATATGATAATCCACCAAAGAGATCTGGCATCAGTTCTGTCGCCAAAAAGAACCCGCCCAGTAAGATGAACATCAATCCAACGATCATGCCCCGTCTATTTTCCATAATATAAACCTCCATTTATTTGATAATTTCTTATTACATCTTTTATACGGTTTTCTAATTAAATAGTTTCTTTAAATAAAAGAACCAGGCGATTAACCTGGTTCATTGATCCACAATAATTATTAAAGGCTTTTGATCAAATTGCCGAATCGCTCACTAAAAGCGCTTGCATTAGCAAGGTCTTCTTGAGATGGCTGTCCGGGAAATACCAGGGATTCAACAAACTCCCACTTTGACTTTTCAAATTGCGTTTTCAAATATCGGGTTGCCCCGCCGCCCCAACCGTAGCTCCCAAAATAAGCGGCATGGCGGTTAAAAATTCTTTTGAAATTAACCATCTCCAGCACCGCAGCCATTGTCGGGAAAATGGATCCCTCATAAGTAGGAGCGCCGATCATCACGCCCTGATTGACCCACAAGTCCGGCAGAATATAACTGATATGTGTTGTCGTAATATCATGCCCTTTGGTCGGAACATGCGCTTTTTCAAGCCCTGCCGTGATCGCGGGCAGCATTTTCAGCGTATTTCCGTACATCGATCCATACAGCAAGGTCACACCCCGCTCAGCGGTGTCTTTACTGAATTCTGACCATTTTACGTACAGGTTGAGGATCCGTTCCGGAGCTCCCCGCCATACCAGCCCATGCGAAGGAGCGATCATTTTGATCGGAATGTCTGCCAATTTTGCGCCCGCGTTCAGAACCGGTTTGCTGAACGCCGCGACGATGTTGGAAAAATAGCGCAGCGATTCCTGCTCGAAATAGGAAATATCCTTATAGTCATCATCAAATATTCCATCGGAAAGCGTTCCGTATCCTCCGAAAGCGTCACAGGAAAACAATACTTGTGAGGATGTTTCGTAGGTCATCATTGTTTCTGGCCAGTGCACCATTGGCGCTGTGATGAACAACAGCTCTTTTTCACCCAAGGAGATCTTTTCCCTATCGTTGACGGGTTGAATATTTTCGCTGATCCCAAAGAAATCTTCCATCATCTGAACGGCTTTGATGGTCGCCAGGATCTTTGCCTGCGGGGCGATCTTCCTGAATGCCTGCATCGCGCCGGAATGATCCGGTTCCATGTGGTTTACCACCAGGTAGTCGATCTCGCTCGGATCGATCAGCGTTTTTAATTCATTCAGGTATTCATCCTGAAAAAGCCCTTTACATAGGTCAATCAGGACGGTCTTTTCGTCTTTGATCAGGTAGGAATTATAAGAAATGCCTTCTTTTTCGATTGGCCACAATCCTTCAAAAAGTTTTGTGGATCTGTCATTCACTCCGATCCAGAAGATATTGGGTTGAATTTCAATAGGTTTCATCACAGCTCCAAATTTAGATAATTATAGTATTGAAAAATTGGGGTAGCAAAGAAACCGTCCGAAACATTTTACTTGCAATATATGGGTAATGATTATTAGTGGACGTTGCCGTTGAGCATACTGCCGATGATGATCGACACGATCCCGGCGATAACCGTTTTTACTCCGCTGACGATCAGGTTGTCTTTAGAGATCTTCCCAAGAAAGATCCCCAATCCGAATAACGTCGCTAACGCGACGCCAAGGGAGGTGTAATACACCATCTGAATATTTGAGAACATAGCGTTAAAGAAAAATGGGATTAGTACCAGTAGCGCAGCCAAAAATGGAGAAAGTCCATCCACGATCGAAATGACGATGGCTGCGTATCGCGATGCATGTCCGATATGGGTGTCATTTAAGTCGGTCAAAGTGCTTCTGCCCAATTCTTCGAGATCATGCTTTCGTTCAGCGGATTCTGTCAGGTAGGATCCCCACAGCCCGGATATACCCATAGCGATACAGGTGGATAGTCCGGTCGTGATGACCACATTCGGATTTTCAACCCCGGCGGACAAATTTCCCATCAAAACACCGATGATGGTCAGAATGCCGTCAAATGCATTCATCGCGAAATAGCGCCGTGCGATCTCTCCCACATTGGCAATATCGTTATACTGACTCGCCTGGGCCAACCATTGGCGGATCGGTTTTCTTCTATCTTTTATATCTTTCATTTAATGTAAAAAAAGGGAATGGGTCAATTAACCCTGCAGGGTTTCCGCGTCATCAATGATATCTTTTCCTGCCACAACTTCATCAATTGAGTGAATTGCTGCGCCCATGTTTTGGATCAGTTTTTCAACTTCTTCAAAATTGATATTATCGCCTTCGATTGTGATCTTCGCATTCTCAACTTTTAGGTCGATTTCCACAATGCTTATGTTCACTGAGGAAACGCCATCGATCACGCTCATCTTTTGAGCTATTTCAATGATCGTCGGTTCCATCGGCTTAAGGGTGTCGAGTACAACTCTTCTTATCTTACCTATCATATCGGTTTTTATTCTCCATCATTTTTATATAGCGTGATTTATACCATAAAAATATTTTGGCATTTTAAAGACCATACACGCGGACTCTGGGGAGGGGTATTTGCATAGAAAAAACCCGAACCTGCAGTACAGATCAGGTCCGGGTTCTCATCTCGATCAACAGGCTATTATCGGAAAACGTCCCATCCATTCAGGGTGATATGCTCAACGAGTGGGTCAAGGGATTTCTTCTGTGAAAAGAAATTGACAATCTTTTGCTCAACTGGCTTCAGATCTTCGATCTTCCCGATCTGAATAAAAGGCATCCAGGAATTGTGCACTGGCTCGTCTTTTGGCACGCGTGCGGTTTTGCCGAAATGCTTGCTCTTCAGATAGACTGCTTTCTCGTCCGCTTTGATATCCACTTTTATCGTGTGAGTCACAAGGAAATTTTGCGTGATTCCATCGCTATCCACGTCCTTTGCGTACAATTTCCACACAGCGTTGAACCCATCCGGGCTGTCCTTGGAATCCTCGATCGTCAGATATTCGTTGATCCCATCACTTTTTGGAAAAAAGGTCAGGATCGCCGCGCGAAGGTCTTCTGTTGAGATCGGTGTCCCCACTCCTTCCACTTTCTTGGGTCCAAACATTTTCTTGAACATGATTTCATCCTCCTGTATGCTAATGTTTATTATATGAATTCAGTATATATCAACTCAACAAATTAACCATTGGAATTGTTGACTGTAAATCGGTTTATTCAGAAGCGTCTGATTTAGTGTGCAGGGGAATGAAACTCAGCACCAGGGTGATCATACTAAATACAGCCGTGGACAGTCCATATAGGTATGTGTTTGGGAGCGAGATAAGATAACTTCCAACTGTGGGGCCCAGTATCTGGGAAATATTACCAGTAGCAGTTTGCAGCCCCATCATTTCTCCCTGGCGGTCTTTCCCAACAGATTTGCTCATCATCCCGGTCAACACGTCCAACGTGCATGCGGCTCCAAACCCGATCAGCACCAGCACGATCATATACTGCCAGAGTTGATCAAGGAAGATCAGCCATGTGTATGCCCCGACGAAAGTCAGGAAGCCGATCAAGATGGTTTTCTTATCCCCAAACCGCTTCAGCATGGGAGAAAAGATCAAGAATCTCACCAATAGCTTGACCAATCCGATAGAAGTGATCATCCACCCAATATCTCCAATGCTCAGATCAAATCGTTGCGCGGCGAAGATGGATACTGTGGTGATGAAAATAAAAAAGGGAATCGTATTGAATAATCCCTGGATTAAAAGAAGCCGCGGATCATGTTCTTTGAGGAGGGAAAAAGAGATTGTCTTTTTCTTTTCAAAAGCTGACATCTCAGCTGCCGAGGCGTTACCGTTCAGCCGGGGGTTGCTCTCTTTAAAAATGTAGATTGTGATGAGTATTGTGATCAGAGACAACCCTGCGCCAAATAGGCCTGGCCCCATTATCCCGAATCCGGATAGCAGTGCACCGATCCCGGGCCCGATCAGGTTGCCGAATGTCCACGCTACGCCGATATTGCTCATCTGTTTGCTGCGTTGTTTGGGAACGACAATATCACCCACTACTGCTTTCGTGATCGGATAATTCCCGCCGAAGATCCCGTCCACAATGCGCGAAACGAATAACATCGCCAGACTGGTTGAAAATGCCATGATCACAAACCCGGCCATTGTACCGAACTGGCAGATCAGCAGGATCGGTTTGCGTCCATATTTATCTGATAACGACCCCCAGATAATGTTGCCAAACAGGCTGAAAAAGGAATTAGCGGATAACAGCAGTCCGACCTCAAATAAAGATGCCCCAAAATCTTTCGTAAAACTGGGTAAATAAGGCATCAAGATTGAAAACCCAATGATATCAATAAATGTGCTTATCAATAATGGGATCAGATTGGTGTATTCATACTGCCGGATGTTTTTTCGTATGGTGCTGGCAAAATTGAACATAATGATGATGGCCTTGTTGTCTAAGAATGATGCGCTGATTTATACCCGATAAATGCGAAAAATTCAATTTTTTCAACGCAAGAACGTGATTGCAAACTGATCAGAATGAAAAACGGACCTATTTCTTTATCAGCATTTCCGGCCGAAAATCTGCCGTTGGGCCCTGAAATGGGCGAGTTTTTTCCAGGCGGGTATTTTTCATTCCCATGTAATGGATCGCGTATGCGGAACAGTAATTAAAACATCGCATGCAGTACACGCATTGGTCAGAATAAACGGGCAGTCCATGCTGCATCTCAATATTCCCGACCGGACACAGACTCGCGCAGATGTTGCAGGAGTTGCATGCCCCTTCGTCAACCGACCAGAATTTCCTGCCCCAATCATGCACCAGCCGGAATGGACCTCTCTGGATCCAGGCGGAAGCAGCAGCCAGCCGTCCGCTGTTCTGGCGGTAGGGCTCATCGTTTGCGATCTTGACGCATAAGTCCGAGATCTGTTGGCGGCGTTTTTCCAATTGGGGGATAAATTTATTATAGTCAGATACATACGGCAGCGGAAAAATAGGCACAGCGATATTGTTTGGCATGATGAATTCGGATGCCCAGCGTATGCGGTAGCCCTTCTCGCTCAGCTCTTTTTCCAGGAAATTCATCCCGTCCCCTGACCATGCCATCTGGGTTACAAACCCTACTATAGGTTTTTCTTTTTCCAGATACGGGAGCCTACTTATGAAATCATGGAAGATGCGCGGAGCATCTGATCCATAGATTGGAAATCCCAGCCCGATAATGGACGATTTTTGGATGAGCGCAGCAGTCTCTTTATCGGTTACCTGTTCAATTGAATAAGCGCTTGCGCGAAATCCGAGTTTGTTTAATTCCTCGCTTAACCGCTCGCTGACCCACCAGGTATTGCCGGTGCCTGAAAAATAGAAAATACTGATTATTGATTTATCCATACAAACTATTATCAGCCTTTTTTATATAAAATGTTGATATTTTGTTGACGCTCTTCATATACCCAAAATCTACAATAGATAATGTGAAAAAATGATATTGGGAGGTGTCAATGAATCTTGAAAAATATACCCAGAAGTCACAGGAAGCGATTCTCGCTGCGCAGCAGTTGGCGCAGGACTATAACCATCAAAGCATAGAACCAGCCCACCTTTTATTGGCGCTGCTTCAAAATAAAGAGGGTGTCGTTCCTGCGCTCGTCACAAGTGTATCCGGTTCGCCTGGGGCATTGATCGATGAATTAAAAAATGAATTATCCAGCCGCTCAAAAGTGAGCGGCACGAACATGGAAGTGGGTTTATCCCGCTCGGTATCTAATGCGCTTAATGCAGCTGAACGCTACGCCAAAGGCATGCAGGATGACTTTGTGTCCACTGAGCATATCTTGCTTGGGCTGACTGATTCCACCGAAGAGACCCGCCTGGCGCAATTTGGGCTGACCAAAGATGCCATTCTTGCCGCGCTCAAAACAATCCGCGGCTCACAGCGTGTTACTTCGCAAAACCCGGAATCAACCTATCAATCACTTGAGAAATACGGGCGCGATTTGACCGCGGAGGCGCGTCAGGGCAAGCTCGATCCTGTTATCGGGCGGGATGAAGAGATCCGCCGGACGATCCAGATCCTTTCCCGCCGCACAAAGAACAATCCGGCGCTCATTGGTGAGCCGGGTGTCGGCAAAACTGCCATCGCTGAAGGATTGGCGCAGCGTATTGTTAACGGAGATGTGCCGGAAGGCTTGAAGAAAAAACGACTTATTCAGTTGGATATGGGCGCGCTTATCGCCGGGGCAAAGTTCCGCGGCGAGTTTGAGGAACGTCTCAAAGCGGTCCTAAAAGAAATTACTGAATCGGATGGTGAGATACTTCTGTTTGTCGATGAAATGCACACAGTCGTTGGAGCTGGAAAAGCAGATGGTGCCATGGACGCGGGCAACATGCTCAAACCCATGCTGGCGCGCGGTGAATTGCATATGATCGGCGCGACCACGCTCGATGAATATCGTAAGTATATTGAAAAAGACGCAGCCTTAGAACGCCGTTTTCAACCGGTGCTGATCGAAGAGCCGAGTGTGGAAGATACCATCAGCATTCTGCGTGGGCTCAAGGAACGCTATGAGGTGCACCATGGGGTCCGCATCACCGACCCGGCTGTCATCGCCGCCGCGACTCTTAGCCACCGCTACATTGCGGATCGTTTTCTACCTGATAAAGCCATTGACCTGATCGATGAAGCCGCTGCCCGTCTGCGCACGGAGATCGATTCCAAGCCCCAGGCGCTCGATGAGGTGGACCGCCAGATCATGCAGTTGGAGATCGAACGTGAAGCCCTTAAAAAAGAGAAGGATAAAGCGTCTAAGGAGCGCTTATCCCGCATTGAAAAAGACCTGGCGGATCTGAAGGAACATTCAAAAGAACTGCACACCCGCTGGGAATCCGAGAAATCAGCCATCCTGGAACTGCAGGATACCAAAAAACAGATCGAACACACCCGTGTCGAAATCGAGCATGCGGAGCGGGACAATGATCTTGAAAAGGTCGCTCGTCTGCGCTACGGAACTCTGCGCGAGCTTGAAGATAAATTAGCGGAAGGAGAGCGCAATCTAAAAGAAAAACAGGGCGAAGATACCCTCCTCAAAGAAGAAGTGGACGCAGAAGAGATCGCCCAGATCGTATCGCGCTGGACCAAGATCCCAATTTCTCGATTATTGGAAGGCGAGACTGAGAAACTGATCCAGATGGAAAAACGCTTGCATGAGCGCGTCATTGGCCAGGATGAGGCCGTAAAAGTTGTCTCCAATACGGTCCGCCGTGCCCGGGCTGGTCTGCAGGACCCCGATCGACCAATGGGTTCATTTATCTTTATCGGACCGACCGGTGTCGGTAAGACCGAATTGGCGCGTTCTTTGGCTAATTTCTTGTTTGATGATGAACGTGCCATGGTGCGTATTGACATGTCAGAATATCAGGAAAAGCACACTGTCTCACGTCTTATCGGTGCGCCTCCTGGATATGTTGGCTATGACGAAGGCGGGCAATTGACCGAAGCCGTCCGCCGCCGTCCTTACAGTGTGGTATTGTTTGATGAGATCGAGAAAGCGCATTCTGAGGTCTTTAATGTCCTCCTGCAGCTGCTCGATGACGGCCGTCTGACCGATGGACAGGGTCGCACGGTCGATTTCCGCAACACCATCGTCATCATGACCTCCAACCTTGGCAGCCAGTTGTGGGAGAGCGGCAAAGAAGTTACCCGCGACGAGATCATCCAGGTGTTGAAGAACCATTTTCGCCCGGAGTTTCTCAACCGCATCGACGAGATCGTTGTCTTCCATCCGCTCGGCAGGGAACACCTGGCTGGTATCGTGGATATTCAGCTGCTCCGCGTACGCCGGATGTTGGAAGAAAAAGGCTTTCATCTGGAAGTTACCGATGCCGCTCGCGAGTTCTTGGCGGATGTGGGCTACGACCCCGCCTTTGGCGCCCGCCCGCTCAAGCGCGCCATCCAGCGTGAACTGCAGGACCCGCTCGCGCTCAAGATTCTCTCTGGTGACTTTGAAGAAGGCGACACCATCAAAGTGGACCACGGTAAAGATGAAATTGTCTTCACTAAAGGCATACCCTTTATGGAAGCGGAAGGCGTGCCCTAACCGAAACGAGAATTCAAAGACATCTTGCCATTTGTGCCAAAGGTTGGCGGATTTAGGAATTATTATGCGGTTATCACAGTTGCCAATGCTTGGTTTATTGTGACCTATAAGGCAATGAAATCGGTAAGCTGCACCATTTGCAAAATTCGGTTACGATTAAGCAGCGTCACAAGTCAAAACATGGACCGGTAACAAAATCGTTATGCCCCAAAGGAATCAGCATGAAGACAACCGAAGACATCTGGTTTGAATACCACAATAAGTTATCCGCTTTTATAAGAAACCGGGTTGCCAATGATGCGGCGGAAGATATTCTTCAAGATGTGTTCGTAAAAATACTTACCCGGATTGATTCTCTGAAGGAAAATACCAAACTTGAGAGTTGGCTTTATCAGATCACAAGGAATGCAGTCATTGACCACTATCGTTCAAGGAGACCAACCGAAAATTTGCCAGATTGGATCGAACAACCGCGATCTGTTGAAAATGAAATCATCAGGCAGGAATTATCCTCATGCCTTGCACCTATGATCGGGCAGCTGCCTGATAAATATCGTGCAGCTATAAACCTTTCAGCAGTCGAGGGTAGAACCCAAAAAGAAATCGCCGAACTGGAGAAAATCTCATTATCGGGTGCAAAATCAAGAGTTCAAAGAGGGAGAGCGTTGCTGAAATCCATGTTACATGATTGCTGTCAAATTGAGATCAATCACAACAACGAATTGGTTTCATACGAGAGCAAGGAGCGGGATAGCAATATTTGCTAGTTTCAAATTATTTGCGTCCTTTTCCGCATATCTTCGTCTATATAGGTGGTACTAACTAATTTAACCTCAAAACAGGAGATAAAAACAAAAATGGCTCAATTAACAAATGACACCATCCGTAAAGCTGTTCGTGACCAGTATGGAAAATTAGCCGGATCAGGCGATTCTGGCTGTGGATGCTCGCCAAATTCATGCTGTGATGGACCAGGTTCAGTGGCAAAAATAACCTCTATGGCACTCGGTTATTCAAACAAAGAAGTAGATGAGGTTCCAGATGGTGCCAACATGGGTTTGGGCTGCGGGAATCCCCAGGCTATCGCTTCACTGAAAATTGGTGAAACAGTTCTGGATCTGGGAAGCGGTGCTGGTTTTGATTGCTTTCTTGCTGTAAAACAGGTTGGTGAATCAGGGCATGTTATCGGTGTAGACATGACTGCTGAAATGGTCAGCAAAGCCCGCAGCAATGCTGAAAAAACCGAGCATAAAAATGTCGAATTTCGTCTGGGAGAAATAGAAAATCTTCCTGTGGCTGATGCGGCAGTTGATGTGATAATTTCAAATTGTGTGATCAACTTATCACCTGAAAAAGCAAGAGTTTTTCAAGAATCATTCCGGGTATTAAAACCCGGAGGGCGGCTGGCAATATCAGATATTGTCGCAACCGCTGAGCTGCCGGAGGAAATAAAAAGTGACACGGCATTATTTACCGGTTGTATGTCTGGAGCATCACCAATAACCGACATTGAAAATATGCTGAAAAATGCCGGCTTTGAGGAAATAGAAATTCAGCCGAAAGACGATAGCAGGGAGTTTATCCGTGATTGGATACCAAATAGCAACATCGAAAATTATGTTATTTCAGCTACTATTCAGGCGATCAAACCAAAGGTATAACTCGCGCAAAATAAAGCTGCATAGAGAAATGGCAGAATAAGAATTTCCGTTATGGGTTAGTTAGTCTGATCTCCATCCCATGAGAACTATCACTGGGATGGAGATTTTTTCTTGGAAATAAAAGTAATATTTTTTAGACAAATTAACTTTTTTTATGTTCGATCAAGTCCCATAAGTTCCCATACAGATCTTCAAAAACTGCTACGGTGCCGTATGGTTCCTCTTTGGCTCCCTGACGAAATGGATGCCTTGTGTGCTCATTTCTTTGTGGTCCCGCCGCAGGTCATCCGTGCTCAGGAAAAGGAACACCCTCCCGCCGCTTTGATTACCAATAAAGGCTTCTTGTGCTGGGTTAGATGCTTTTGCCAGCAGCAGATTGGTGCCATCAGAACCGGATGGAGCAACCGTCACCCAGCGTTTATCCTGCTCAGGTTGATAGATGTCTTCTATTAAAGTGAAATGTAGTTTCTCCGTGAAAAATGTGATCGCTTCGTCATAATCTCTAACAACAAGGGCTACATGCACAATATTTTGTTTCATATCTCATCTCACATTTGATTTAAAAATTATTGGTTTACACCTCGCTTACAAATACACTATAGCATCATTCATATCCTCACGAACTTCGCTCAGAAAATGCCATCTTCTCACAATTTATGTCACGCGAACCCCGCGTAGCGGGGTGTGGCGATCTCCCTCATAATCAATAAACAATTTACATAAGCGGTGCTTCCCAAAGAAAAAGCCTCCTTTCCCCTTACAAGGGGAAAGGTTGGGTTAGGGGTTTCATGCCGTTTCTAAAATAAAAAATGGGCGCGGATAGGCTTGCATCTCCCACTCTACGGTGTCCAATAATTTAATTTTTCCAGTACGAACATTTGAAAATAAGGATTCTTGTTATTATCATAAAAGATATATAATGAAAATAGTAATATTTCTTATTTTCATTATATAGGTAAAAAGAACTCATGAAAAAAACCGATTTCTCACATAACTCACCCGGAAAAGTGGTCAAAACACAGCAGGGGTACCTGGCTTTTGTGCCTGCTCCGCTGCCGCCGAAAGTGGTTTGGTCGAATAAGCTCATCGCTGCGCTTTCAAAAGCAGATCGCAGTTTAGCGCGGCTCGCGGAAGTTGGCAGCGCCTTCCCGGCACCGCATATGGTTGCGCGCCCTTTTATTCGCAAAGAAGCAGTGCTTTCCTCTCAGATTGAGGGCACACGCACTTCATTTCGGGAACTTCTATCTTTTGAGGCAAGGCAGCTTAGCTTTTTTGGTAGTACGGAAGATACCCATGAGGTATATAACTATGTGCGGGCGATGGACTATGGATTGCAGCGATTGAAAGAACTACCCATGAGCACGCGCCTGATCCGCGAGATCCATGCGATATTAATGCAGGGGGTTCGTGGGGAAGCAGCCACTCCTGGAGAGATCCGACGATCTCAAAATTGGATTGGCAGACCGGGAGCTCTCCTTAACGCAGCCATCTATGTCCCGCCGCCCATTGAGAGTATGCATACCTGCCTATCTGATCTCGAACGGTTTATTCACCAGGATTCTGACCTGCCCCCGCTGCTGCGGATCGGTTTAGTCCACTATCAGTTTGAGGCGATTCATCCATTCTTGGATGGTAATGGGCGGATTGGCCGGCTTCTGATCACGTTTCTATTAGTTGCATGGGAATTACTTTCGCAGCCATTATTGTATTTGAGTAGTTTTTTTGAAGCCAACCGCCAGGAATATTATCATCGTTTGTTGTCTGTTAGTCACAACGGGGAGTGGGAAGCTTGGTTGATGTTCTTTTTAGAAGGAGTACATAACCAGGCGGAAGACGCTAATCGGCGGATTGTTCTCTTGCGGGAATTGCGATTGCAGTATAGAGCGCTATTTGCTGATGATCGCAGCAGGGATATGTTAGGGAGAATGGTGGATTATTTGATCAGCACCCCCATCTTCTCCATCTCCCAGGCGCAGGCTGACCTGCAAATGGGCAGCTTCACCACCATTCAGCGCTATATTGAAAAACTGGCATCTTTAAAGATCGTGCGGGAAGTGACTGGCAGAAGCCGTAATCGCTTGTACCACGCAGATAAAATTTTGGAAATATTGGAAGATCCGGCACAATAAAAAACTTTCCTTAAAAATATCTGATAAAAAGAACAGAATCCGCCTAAAGCGGATTCTGTTCTGTGGGCGCGGTGGCGCTCGTTGAACGCAGTGAAATCCTGATGTTTTTCAGGAAACCCACGACCTTCGCGGAGCATCCCCGAAGGGGATCGCAAAGCATCCTGTAAAGGGCACGGATTATGAAATGATCCCAATTAGGATATAAATTGCCATTTTAATATGTAAGCATGAGTTTCAAATCTAGCGGAAGGCATTTTTACTCTTGTAGGTAGACGATTTTCATGCTGTAGTAAAGGGGCTCATGACCAGGCGGATAATGGCATGATTCCAGTAAGGATATAAAACACGCACTTTGTTTAGTTTGTGTCTTTACCTGCGTTTTTTAGGAAAAGCAGCAACGATGATAAATATAATTGCTGTCGGACCAAACAAAGCTCCATATAGTTCAAAAATCTGTTTCATAATGTCTGGAAACATTATGAAGAGAAAAATCTCTAGTCTGACCAAGAATGCTAAGTTGCGGAAGGGTAGCCCGGCATGTTTCGCGCAAGTCCTATCTTTGTTGGGAGACCTACAACCAAAGGCTTATGAGTCCCATGACTTAAGAAGGACTTTTACCGCCCCCGGATATGACCTTATTCGTGGTTTTATTGCCTTTTTACCCAGGTATGGAGGTATGTTAAGTTCCAATAATCCTATGCTCTACATTTAATCAGCCAAGAAAGTTTTCCTATGTGAGGAAATAATACGCAATTAATTATATTTCTTCTCAATATATGGTGAAATCATCAGCCGCAGCAGGGCACGATATGTCAAATTAAATTGCACAATTTCCCCAACTTTTAGCAATCGATCACTTGACATGACAACCATATGATCGCTTGTAGCACCAACAATTCTGATTGATTTATCTTTAGGTATACAACCGCGAATATCAAGGTCCTGCAATCCAATCGCAAGAATTGCACGATTCATTTCTCCTTCATCTTTTATCTCAGGAATATCTCCAAATGCAGTGTATGTTGGTATTCCTTCGGGCATTGAAGGTTTGATTTTGCTCTCAATGACTTCAGTACTTAGCCCAAATGCATTCGTCTCTAATCCATTAACCTTTGATTGTGAGATTGGATCAGTACCGAGCAGAATGGACTCACCAATACGAAGATGATTGATCATCCCAGGGTCATTTCCTTCTTTGAACCATTGATAGTTGGCAGAATTTCCACCGGAAATAATATCTAGCTTACACGAGAATTTCTCCTGGATATGAGTTGTTAGTTCAGATAAAAACAACATTTTTTCAATAGTAGGTTTAATACCGTTAAGGCATACCAGGTTGGACCCAATTCCCGCCAGATGAATATTTTTATATGTGAAGATTTGACGAATAAATTCATCCAAATCGGACGGCAAAACGCCCTCTCGGCGATCACCCAGCTCGATCATCACAATAATTTTGTATATTTTGTTATATCGTGCAGCTAATTCATTCAAGCCTGCGATTGTTGAAACTTCAGAGGTCAAGCAAAAGTCTGTATTCCAAATCGCATCTTCTATTTCATGTTTCATCGGGGATCGTAATAGCAGGAATTTTGTATCTATTCCTGCTTTTTTCATCTTAATAATATTTTGAATATGTGAATCTCCGATGGAATGAATTTCGTGGTTGGAAAATAGTCTTGCAATTTCCAGAGAACCGCAAACCCCCTTCGTCACAGCTGTAATCTGGATATCTTTTTCCTTAAACCACCGAATTAGTGTTTCAATATTATGGGTGATTTTCCCGAGATTTATTTCTATCCTAGGAAAAATATCTGCTTTATTTATTATTAATCCTTTCCATACTTACATCAATAATTTCTTTTAATAATTCTTTACCCCCATTTCCTTCTGCGCGAGCCATAAAACCAATATAACTGTGTGGTTTTTCTGGTGGGGTACATGTTAATCCGGCAAAACTATTCACTTCTAGAAGCATAAATCCATCCGAAGTAAGTTTTGTGTCAATTCTCCCGTAATCTCTTAATCCCAGGGAGGAAAACGCATTTTTCGCATATTCATCAATTGATTTTTTTTCTAGATGACTAAGATTTGCAGGACAAATAAATTCGACACTATCATTTTCCTTTTTGTTAAAGGTTAAGATTTTCTCCTTTCCATTAAACTTAATTTCCAAAGGAGGTAGTGTTCGTAAATTCTCACCATTCCCTATTATACCTATCGTAACTTCCCTTCCTTCGAGATACTTTTCCACGATGACCGGTTGCTTAATAGAATTTAGAAGTATGTCTACCTGATCAACAAGCTGCTTTCCATTCATGATTTTTGAATTTGAAGAAATTCCCGCACTCCCCCTTCCAGAAACTGGTTTAATAAAAAAGGGATAGGAAATTGAAGGATTAGCTATAAATTTGTGGCAATCTGCCATATTGTTGAAAACGATAAATTCGCTAGTTGGAATTTTATTTTGTATCCATAGTTTTTTAGCGAGTGCTTTATTCCTTGCCAAAATAATCCCGTCAGTTCCTGATCCAACAAACGGAATCTGATACTCTTCTAAAATTGAAGCTTCAACAAGGCTGGAGACATTAAAAACTATATCAACTTCTGCGTTTTTAATCTTATCAATGGAGTCTGATCCCCATTTGATAATTTCGACTTCATAGCCAGCATCAATTAAAGCATCTTTATGATGTGCAACTTCTCCGTTTGTGAGATCTATAATCGATGCATTGTTGGATATTCGTTCCTGCAATTTATAATTTCCCCTTTTTTTTGAAAGCAAGCCGATTTTGGTCTTTTTCATATACTCCTGTCACTTCTTAA
>JAUSPC010000167.1 GCA_030655835.1 Pelolinea sp. | reverse complement strand
AGTAGGATATGTTCCGTATCAATCTGGTTATGTCCGTAGCGCTGAATAATCTCAGCAGCTCTTTGAGCGGCTTCTTGCGCACGTTCTGTAAAACGATCAAATCGCATCATAATATTTTTTCCATTGTTTTTTGTATTTTATCATCTAGGTAAATACAATTTACATGAAGCACATTAAATATTTATAAGATATTAAGTAGAAACGAATAAATTGAGAGTTGATCATTGTATGGATTGTGAAATAAAGGATAAGACATTCGAAGCACCGTCACTGAACCACAAATTTCCATCCTCATCCACATCCATACCGAATGGGTAGCTGATCAGGTCATCAGATGTATTTATATCCTGATAACCTATTAGAAAATCACCGGAGGGATTGAATTTCAGAATACGCCCGACTTCCGGATCTGAAAGATAGATGTTTTCCTCAACATCTGTGGTGAGATAGGGTTTGTTATCAATTCCTTGTCCATACCAGGCGGAGACATCAAAAGAGTTTACCGGGGCAAATCCATACCCTGATCCATCCGGTTGAAAAATTTGGACTCTACGGTTCCATGTATCTGCAACGATGATCTGCCCGGAAGAATTGATTGTGATCCCTACTGGTTCATCAAACTGTCCTGCTTCAAATCCGCCTCCTCCAAACTGAGTTATAAAATTCAGGTTGGAATCAAAAACAACCACACGTTTATTCCCTGTATCCGTTACATAAACATTTCCTTCTTGATCGAGCGCGATCCCGCGCGGCCCCCAGAAACTTTCTGAGGTGTCGCCCTGCGCGAATATACCCCACATTTTGATAAATCTTCCGGTCGGATCGAATTTTTGGATCCGGTGGTTGAATGTATCCGCGACAAAGATCGACCCATCCATAGCAACAGCCACATCCCAGGGCTCGTTGAATGTTCCTCCTGGGGCATCTTCCTCAAGCACATTTGCATAACTGCCCCAGACATTCAACAAAAGACCTTTTTTTGAAAACTGTTGAATGCGATGGTTCTTTGAATCTGCCACGTAAATTGTCCCATCCGAGGCAATGTCAATTCCACGCGGAGCATTCAGGTCGCCGGGTGTACTGCCGCTTATGCTGATAAATCCATCTGGTTTACGTGAAACCATTTTGTTTTCATATGGGTCGGATTCAAAATTCAGCTCGATTGCTTCCTGCGTGTTATACTGCCACATTTGCGAGACAACGTCCTTTCTTATATAAAAACGCATTTTCTCGCTGGGCAACCATGTTTCTAAGGTCAAGAATTGATTATCATTGACCTGCGCATATAGGGAATAGTCTCTATCAAGCCAGATATTAAATAGAGCCTGTCTCATATTCGGATCAACCAACGCAGAAGAAATGCGTTCCCAATTCAGATTCCAATAATCCTGCATAGGCCACCATAAACGCATATACTCAAATGCATAATAATTATCTTTAACAATCGGTTCCAATTTGGCGTACTTGTCCTGCCCAGCAATGATTAGTGGTGCTTCTTCCAATGAGCGTGTCGGATTTTCAAGATAAACAATCTTGTTTGGGTAATCCCGCAAATACCACCAGAAAGGATAAAGCCCGTGGTTATCATAGGCTACTTTAATATCAAGTCCTGTGGTTATTCTGCGTGATATTTCCTCAACCTGCTCCATGACTCGCTTGGGGCCATCAGATGCATGCGCGTAGACAAGGAATTCTTTTGGGTTGTCATAATTAATGAAGGCAGCCCGATATGATGAGCGTGTGGTTATGATTGACATGACTAGGAAAAATCCTAAAATAAGAGAATATTTGATCTTTTTGGCTTTTTCTTTTTCGTCAAAATTGATGAGAAAAAATAAAATGCCAATCTCTATAATTATAAGAAAAAGAAAACGATTTGTGTTCTGAAAGGCAAGCTGGGTTTTTCCTTGAAATGGAGCCTTATTTCCGATCAATTGAAAAATGATCAAGATCGTATTTAGAAGGAAGGTAACAATCGTCGCATGGAATATCGTTTCTTTCTTATTGAAAACAGTTTCAAATTTTCGAAAAATGTAATCAAGCACCCAGGCAGTGGACAGCAGCATTGGAAAAACAATATGCAGTGATAACCAGGGCATTTTCTCACCAGCGATGGTAAACGCGACCAGGCTTGTGATCACGAAAAAAATATATATTGCCGGATTTGGAATTAAATTCTGGTCCGAGAAAACCGCACCATCTTCACCTGCAAATGGACTATTTGACTGATCCATCGATTGCTTTGTATCATCAGGTTGGGAAGGATTGGTTTCCAGAGCACAGGATTCCCAGAAGGTTCGATGCTTGATACCCACATAAAAAGCGAGGATAGTCCCGAAGGCGGCAAGGAATTCATAGATCGAGATTAGGAAAAAGGCGTAATAATAGGAAGGTTGACCGCCTCTCTGAACAGACTGTTGATTCAGCCAATGCCCCAGTGATCCTATCATACCTGTCATCAAGCCTGTATTGTTGGTAAAGAATGTGGTGTAGAAAATTGCATAGATACCGTAAAATACGATGGCGAGTTTCCACCAATGATTGTGGTTCCAGGTGGACCCAATAAAATACGCCAAGAAAAAGAAAAATCCGATAAATATATAGTTGGTCATTAACACATATGGATCGGAATATGATGATGGATCCATGCCGGCAAAGCGAACAAGAAATGGGGCTAGCAGCGGGAGAACGAGTGTGCCGATCAGGATCAAAAGGTTAAATGCACGTGAAACGATCAAAAAGTTCCATCCCAAATGACTTCTGAGAAAGATTAGTAAGAAAATACCGAATGCTAGAGGGAGTAAACCGGGAACAGAGAATGTCAGCAGGGGGCTGATGAAACTTAGTAATTGGCTTATTTCAAACGGTGTTTGTGAATTAGTCAGGGTTGAAAGGTCGCTTGCCTTTGGTCCTGTATATGCCATTCTGAAAAGAAGCACGGAGATCACTATTGATACACATATCCCTACTATTAATAAAATGTTAGTCAGGAGCATTCTGTTCCTGACTTTCTTGTCTGGCCATTTGACCAGCATAATATCGCGAATGAATAAGATCAACAGGAAAACGAGTAGTTGAGCAGCGAAAATATAGGCTGTTTCTTTTGCAGTGAAATTTAATGCCAAAAAGACAGTGAAATAATAAAGATATTTATTCTGGTTGGTCTCAAAAAAGCGAAGGAAAGCGTAAATGGCTGTGATACCCAGAAAAACACAGATCACATCATTACGCGCGTAGCGCCCATAGAAAAGCATGAAAGGTGAGATAGCGAACATAGCACCAGCTGCGATCGAACCGAATTTCCCTAAATACCGCTGATAATAAGTGGATACAAATATTATTGTTGCAATACTGAAGAGGGCGTGTGGGAGGCGGGACGTAAAATCATTATCGCCAAAAAGAAAATATGACAAAGCCATTAAGTGAAATTGCAGCGGTCCGTGGGTGATCGGATCGTGGCGATACCCCCGTCCAGAAAAAAGATCAAAAGCGGGTACCACATGGTTGACTTCATCATGACTCATGACTCTGTTACCAAGCCCAATCAACCTCGTTAGAATAGCGAAGATAATGATTAATAAGATTAAAAGATCGCGAATTTTTATTTTCTTGAATATGTTCGCCAAGGGCTGTTCTAAAAAATGTTGCATGTATTAATTTCTCCCATGTCACATCATGGTTTTGAAAAGGCTGAATCTATTCCAATAATTTTATCTAATCATACCGCTATACGAGATATTACTATATATTAAAACGGGTTGATATTGTGGTTGTAGTCCTTTGGTAAGTTAGACTTAAAAAGGTTGATTTTATTGGTTTCATAACCTTAAGTTTATTATAAAAAAACCGTTGCATTTATCTTAAACCTGTATTAGTATTGTATAAATGTAATATGAATATAATGATTAATGACCTAGTTGTGTTCCTTTAAAGGAGGTGGTTTGAAAAAATAGATAGAAAAAATAATAAATATTATTAATTAGAAAAATTAGAAAGGTTTGGAGGAGAAATGAAGAAAAGTTTAAAATTATTGGCAATCCTTCTTTTAGTTGGAATTGTTGCCACCGCATGCGCCCCTGCAGCTCAACCTGTAGCTGAGGAAGCGCCTGCCGCAGAAGAAGCTGTTGAAGAAGCTGTTGAAGAAGCAGAAGCATATGAACCAATGGTATTAACTTCCCCCGATTGTGATTATGGTGGATTATTCAAGGAAATCGCAGCAGTGGATTCAAGCACTGTGCAATTTACAATGTGCGTTCCCGATCCCGCTTTTCCCTCGAAAGCAGCTTTCACCGCTTTCTCTATACAACCAAAGGAATGGATCGAAACTGCCATGGCATCGGGAGAGATTCTCGAAAAACCAGTTGGAACCGGGCCATATGTTTTGGACACCTGGAACCGTGGTGATAGCATAGTATTCAAAAAATTCGCTGATTATTGGGGCGAACCTGCGATAGCTGATACTCTCGTATTTAAATGGGCAAGTGAAGGCGCGCAACGAAAGCTCGAACTTGAATCTGGGACTGTAGATGGTATTGATAACCCCACCCCGGATGACTTTGATGACCTCAATGCAAACGATGCGCTTTCGTTTTATCCCCGTGAAGCGATGAATATTTTCTATATTGCGTTCACAAACACTTTTGAACCATTTAATGATGTAAACGTCCGCAAAGCCGTCGCACTTGGTATTGACCGCCAGCGGATTGTTGATAATTTCTATCCAAAAGGTTCAGAAGTTGCGTCACACTTCACCCCATGCTCGATTCCCAACGGCTGCACTGGTGAAGAATGGCATGCATTTGACCTGGATGCCGCCAAAGCGATGTTAGCGGATGCAGGTTTTGCAGATGGTTTTGAAACTACCATCTACTATCGCGATG
>JAUSPC010000152.1 GCA_030655835.1 Pelolinea sp. | reverse complement strand
CAGTATCAAACACATCGTATTTCGCTGTCACAAAAGTACCCGCTCCCTGACGACGCGTCAGATATCCCTGGGCGTCAAAGGAACGCATCGCTTCTCGTAGGGTTGATCTTGAAACGCCCAATTGACGGGCAAGCTCAGGCTCGGGTGGTAATTTTTCTCCCGGATCTGCATTCGCGATACGCACACCTAAATCGTGCTGTAAGCGCTGAAATGAGGTTTCGTGTTCCCTGTTATTATTTTTCAAAGTTATTGCCTATCCTTTATAAAGGCGTGCAGCTGCTTGATTATGCTTTTCAATGTGAGTCGGCAGATCAAGTGTTTGAAGTTCGCCGTCTTTCACTACAAATTTTCCATTCACCATGTTTACATCTACTTTTACGGGGTTACAGAACAATAATGCAGCCAGTGGATCCTGTAAGGCACCCGCAAAATCTATTTTGTTCAAATCATAAGCCGCAAAATCCGCACATTTTCCAACTTCCAGAGAACCAATGTCCTTCCTCCCAAGAACTGCGGCGCCGCCAATTGTTGCTAATTCCAGCGCATCTCGTGCGGTCATGAACAGGGCATCCGAACCTGACAGGGATGCTCCTTCCACGCCCGCCCTTACCCGAGCAAGCAACATTGCTTGACGCGTTTCCGCTAATAGATGGGACGAATCGTTAGATGATGACCCATCCACTCCAATGCCAACGTTGACACCTGCATCCAACAACTCCAGGATCGGTGCAATTCCTGAGGCCAACCGCATATTGGATGAAGGACAGTGTGCCACACCGCATCCTGACTGGGCGTACACACCAATTTCCTCTTTATTTACATGCACAGAATGTGCAAACCAAACATCATGCCCGACCCAATCAACGGATTGCATATACGCCACGGGTCGATATCCAAATTGTTGCTGACAGAATTGTTCCTCGTCCTGTGTCTCGGCCAAATGGGTATGCAAATGAACATTGAAATGACGGGCTAGTTCGGCTGATCGTTTCATCAATTCACCTGTTACAGAAAAAGGAGAACACGGCGCCAGCACTATTTGTGTCATTGAACCGGGTTGGCCGTTATGGTAAGTTTCGATCAGGCGCTGGGAATCACGCAGGATATCATCCTCATCATCCACAACTGAATCGGGAGGCAACCCGCCTTTTGATTCACCCAGGGACATAGATCCCCGTGAGGCGTGCAGCCGAACACCCATCTCCTGACCAGCAATGATCTCATCATCCAATCGCGATCCATTTGGGAATAGATACAAATGATCTGATGCGGTTGTGCAGCCGGAAAGCGCCAATTCCGCGAGTGCGGTCTTGGTAGAAATATAAATATCATCCGGTGTCATTCGTGCCCAAATTGGATAAAGTGTTTTTAACCAGTTAAATAAATTTGCATTTTGAGCTTCAGGATTAACTCTTGTCAGCGTTTGGTAGAAATGATGGTGTGTGTTGATCAGCCCTGGTATAACCAAATGGTTTGTCAAATCCAGAGTTTCGTCTGCCTTTTCAGGCAGATCACTACCTACCCCGACTTGTTTGACAAATCCGTCTTCTATAAATAAACCCCCACCTAGAATTTCACGCCGCTTGTCATCCATGGTTACTAACAAACGTGCGTTCTTGACTAAAAGCGTTGACATGTTTCGCTCCTTATCATCTAAGTCTAATTATATCTTAATTGTCAGACAAATTCGTGTTTTTTAATAATTTATTGAATTAAATTATTACATTCATCATATTATTTAGGCTAGTTCTCGTTATTTTTCTTGCGGGGCACCCTTCTTCCAACGCAATCGCAAAGTGATATACGATAGCAAGGTAGCAGCAAGAGCTAAATAAATTTCAACGACTTGCCACGACCATCCGACAGCAAAAAGTCGATTTAAAGCCCACTGCGCCTCAATAAAACCAAAACCGGCACCCACACACGCGCCTACGATCAATCCTATGAACGGGGAAAAATCCTTTTTTCTCTTGATAAACCGATACCCCAATACAGAAATCATTTTGGCACCCTCTTGAGTTAATCCACCAATAAATACAGAAATACCACCAATCAAGATACTATTCGCCATTAATTGATCATTATCCCAAAAACGATGGATCCCATAACGAAAAAGTTCTCCAAGTGGGAACTGAACAAACGCCACAGCCGCTAACCCGATCAATGCACCAGCCAGCAATACACCCCATAATTTCCATTTTTTCAGTAATGGCGGTCAATACATTGCCAACAATAGATCCGCAAATATTGCCGCAAAACCCACACCAGCAATGCTAAGATCCCTGAAAAAATCGGTAAAGATTTTAACCATTTGTCCAACCATTTAACCCTCCTTACGATTAATCATTCAAGTTTTTTTTAATACATAAGCGCTTGGAAAAACAACAGATTGACGGACAACAAAAATTCACCGAATTCAATCTGCGATTAAAGTATACAATAAGGACTATGTTCAATGTTGATGCAATTTGACCCTTTTTTGGTATGTTTAAGAGGGCTTATTGGAATTAATTAATTTACCGATAAAAAGAAAACCCGCTGCCAACTGCTACTTGAATTACTGTGCGTTTCGATTCTTTCCAATCAGTTTGTTAATGCCGTGCTGAATGAATATAACAGGTAGCATAAAAACAATTCCGAGAACTACACCAAGTTCTTTGAAAAGTGTTGTGTCTTTATTAGACTTACCTTTGAAACGCATTCTCAGAGCGTCGAACATATTTCCCCAGGCATTTCCGATCATGATCGCACGGATGTACGCGAGAATATCCCGTACCATCAGTTCCCCATAATTTTCGATCAAGCTTTGCACCGCTTCCTCATTTGGGTTTCCCCCCGACTCAGCATTATGCTGCGCAAAATATAAGGCAGCAACTTCTACCCGCGGTGCATCTTTAAAATCACCCAGAAAGGTTCGCTCGATCTCATATTTATCAATTCCTGCTTTAAGCGCCATTTGAGCATGAAAATAGGAACAGTATCGACAGCCATTTACCTCAGTAACAGCCATCATGATCCGTTCAGAAAATTCCTAGCTTACCCGTCCTGCCTTCCCTGCTTCACGCATATCCCCAATATTCGCGAGCATTTCGGTCAATAGTCCATAAAAAGCGCGCGGACCATATATCTTTTTCATGAATTTTTGATTTATAGCCATATGAAAATATTTTTACCTTTATATTTTTTTTCTTTGAAGAGCAGAATATCAGGACCAATTTTTCTTAAGAAATCATATTTTTCAAATTAAAATAATTTAGGCAGCCACATTGGAACTTGACGAATATATTCCTGATAGGTATCCCCAAAAATCCCCAGCATGAGTTTCTCTTCATGCTTTGCCAACCAGTTATATAAGATCATGACAAAAATAAACACGATCGCACCTAAAAGGGATCGTGTTATTAATAAAATACCCACATACACGATCATCACACCCAGATAAATTGGGTGCCGCACCTTTGAGAACATACCCTCTGTGATCATGACCGGTTCTGGTCTAAGATCTTTAAATACGATTTGGATACCTTTCAGAGCCAACCACCCTCCAGATGCGATAAGTGCCAACCCAATTGGCAGTCGTAAAAGAAATGGAATTTTTGCGCTCAACAAGAAATAACTCTGAAAGAAAATGTAATCGACCGCAATGGCTCCAATAAAAATGATCAGGAATAATAACTGGAGTGGATCGCCGATCGGGTGCTCTCTCGCAAGGTCTGGTCTGTTTTCGTGATTTTTATATAGTTCTTCGTTTATTTCATTTTTCTCTGGCATAGGTTCTCCATAATTATTAAATATTATTTAAAACTAATTAACGAAAAAAGGTCAATTTCCTTCTAGGTTAATCTGTCCCAAAATACTCATGATCTCATCGTTTTCTGGAATATCAGACATAGCATGTCCATAATGTGCAAATCGTGCGATACCCTGTTTATCCATGATCACTTGCGCCGGCATTCGCCCAAGTTTAAATAGATTCACTTCTTGCCCGAACAACTTCAAAATATGATGGGCAGGATCGGGAATTCCTATGAAATGTAGATCATTCTCAGCCCAAAATTTTATGAAATCTTCAGCTGGATCTGGACCAGCAACAATTATTATTGTATTCTTTGATGCTATCTTTTCTTGATCCTGACGCAACTGCGCCATATGCCTACGGCAAAAAGGTCACATGAATCCGCGATTGAAAACCAGCAGTACATTCTTTTGGTTAAGAAAATCTTCCAGCGAAATATGATTACCCAAAAAATCATCTGTTAAAAACATGGGTGCTTTTTTATTTATTTCTATTTTTGGCATATTTTATCCTGCCAACCAATTTAATATTTATTGGATCTGGCTTTTACATATAAGGGTCAATGCGTACAACCTTATAATTATAAATTCACTCATTTGACAAATATTCAACCTCGTTCCTTTAATTAGTTTTGCTTCCATATAATTTGACCAATTGACAGGATGTTATCACTATCACTGAAAATTTATTATTGTGGAATTATTAATGTTTTTTACAAATCACTTTCATATATGACTTCACTGCAAAAAGATACCACAAAACGGCAAAACTTTAATATAATCATCTTATGTTCAAGAAAAACACCAAACACCAACAACCAGCCATAATCAGTGCAGCCAGCGAATTACCAGAAAAGCAGCGCAAACGACTGGAGAGCTCCTGGGCAGGCACATTTTACAACCAATTCTTCTGCCGAATCAAAGAGGAAACCTTTGCTGTCTTATATTCCGATATCCCATCAAGGCCGAATGTGGCAGTGAACGTCCTGATCGGGCTGGAGGCTCTGAAAGCAGGCTATGGCTGGAGCGACCAGGAATTATACGAGAACTATTGCTATAATCTGCAGGTGCGTTACGCGCTGGGCTATGATCGGTTGGGGGATGGGGATTTTGAGATCCGCACGCTATACTATTTCCGAGAACGGCTGAGCAGGTACAATGCCGAACAAGGTATCAACCTGCTTGAGAAAGCCTTTGAACAGATCACTGATGCGCAGATCATGGACCTGAAAGTACACACCGGTATGCAGCGCATGGATTCAACCCAGATTGCCAGCAACATCGTCTTTGCCAGCCGCCTGCAGCTGATGGTGGAAACTTTTCAACGGGTTGAGCGCATTCTGAGCGCAGCGGATAAGGCGCGCCTGGCAGATATGCTTGCGCCCTACATGCAGGACAGCGCTGGGCATTATACCTATCGGGTGAAGGGCACAGAGCGGTACAGGCACATCTGCAGCAAATCGGACGGACAATCCATACTCTTCTGCTGGAATTGAAACCTGCTTATGCGAGTGAACCTGCCTATCAGGTTGTGGAACGCATCTTTGCTGAGAACTTTCATCTGTTGGAGGGCGGATTGCGCGTCAAAGAAAACACAGAACTGACTTCAGGCTGCCTGCAATCAGTGGATGACCTGGAAGCAACCTATCGCACCAAAGGAAAAAATCACTACAAGGGCTACGCTGCCAACATCACCGAAACGTGCGATCCTGAAAATGATCTGCAACTTATCACCAAAATGCAAGTGGCGCCCAACAACGTAGACGACGCACAGCTGATGGAAGAAACCTTGCCCAACTTGAAAGAGCGCACCGAATTGGACGTACTCTACACGGATGGCGGCTATGGCAGTCCAAGTGCTGATCATACCTTAAGAGACAACCAGATAGAGCAAATCCAGACCGCCATTCGCGGTCGAGCGCCCAGCACCGAGAAGCTCAACCTGTCTGATTTCAAGATCAAGCAGGCTGATAACGGGAAGCCGACCCAGATCACCTGCCCGCGAGGACAATCGGTTATGGTTCATTCAAGCAGCCAGAAAAAAGCCTATGTGGCTCACTTTGGAAATGAGGTCTGCCAGGCATGTCCTTTAGTACAGAAATGTCCAGCTCAAAGAGGTAAAAGAGATCTCCGTTTTCACCTGCGTTTTAATCAGAAGCAAGTCAATATGTCTCAGCGTCGGCAAAGGAGCCAGATCCATTTGGAAGAAGGTCGCAATTTACGGGCCGCTGTTGAAGCCACAGTCCGCCAGGTAAAACATCCTTTCCCGGCCAGTAAGTTACCAGTGCGAGGACGGTTCAGGGTAAGCTGCATGCTAATTGGCTCGGCAATAATGACTAACGTTCGCCGAATACAACACTACTTGGAAACAAAGAAAAAGCTAGAAATGGAACAACCTTTGGTTTCTTTTTTTGCTTCACTAAAAACAGATTTCGGCGTTTGAACGGCAGATCTAACACTTCAGTAATTGAGCTTGGGTTGTTAAATGACGAGTTCTTGCAGTAAAGTCTATATAGAGAATAAATACATTGAAAGGTCGAAAAACGAAATATCGTGCGCACCGATTGAAAATCAGAATGGCGGAATATCAAACAAAATTAGAGAAATTTTTGGAATCGCTTGAAGGAGAAGTCATCTCGATCATCCCTAATGTTTGCCATATTGGGTTTGTCCATATCGATTTCTTGCTGATTGTAGAGAAAGTAATTTGATTTTTATAAATACCCAATTGGCTCTACATGCACATAGGCGCGGTCCACTTCCGCGAAAGCAGTTAACACATCAATTGCCTGATCACAAATAGCGTGTGCCTGATTGAGGGATAATTCGCCATCTACATTAATATGCATATCGACAACCAATTTTGGACCTGCGTATTCAGTAATAATGTGATGTACATTCTCGACTCCATTTATTTCAGCGACTGCTTCATAAAACTTCTTTTGCAGATCCAGATCAGCTCCAACACCTGTCAAGTACCCCAGGTTTTCACGTGCTTGATCAATAACTGCTTTAAATATCCATAGGGCGACAAAAATACCTGCCGCGGGATCTAGCAGCGGATTAATGAATTGAGAACCTAATATACCCAATGCCGCAGCCAACGAAGTCCAGACGTCACTGATATTATCCTTCGCCGCTGCTTCAAGGCCCGGGCTTGAACTTTCGCGTGCCGCTTTCCTGATAAGAAAAAACATGATCGCTTTTATTCCCACGCTTACCGTCAACACAACGAGGGGAACACCTAAGAGAATTGATTCTCCGCCCTCAAGAAAACGAGATAAGGAAGAGCGGCCAGCTTCAAAGCCCGCAAACGCCATTGAGAGAGTAACTATCAATGCCGTAAACGGCTCAAATCGGCTGTGCCCCTGAGGGTGACTGCTGTCTGGAGGGCGCTGAGACATCCACAATCCGATCACCAACAATATCGAATACAAAACATCGGAGATCGAGTTAGCCGCATCCGCATACATAGCTGAAGAATTGCTCCAAATTGCCGCAAATGCTTTTATGACCGCCAGGAAAATATTTCCCGCCAAGGTGATCATTAACGCGCGCCGGAAATAAGCTGGCGGTCTTTCCTGCGAATGATAGGTTCTAATCCAGCGCATAGTTTTTTCCTGTATGATTAGTACTAGATTATATTTAAAAAGATAATAATTATTATATTCTCTTCAAATCTGTTTTCCAGAAGTGGAATACTTTCGAGAACATCCAATCGAAACAAACTGCCAGAAAAACACCTAGCGCGTAAACTGAAATATCTATCGGGTCAAACGTACGACCAAGAACGTAGAGTCCAAAATATTGACCGACTCCCGAAAGCGTTGCCATTAAAAAAATAATTCCCGCTTTTGCCCACCATTTTTGAAGAATTATAACCTTTTCCTCATTCAATACAAATAAGAAATAGAAACCGAAGGGAAGGGCAAGGTCGGAGAAATAACTGGCGCTTAATGTATACAATACCTGGTTTGAATGACGTCCAACACCAATAATATGCAAAAGCGCTAAAATTAACTCTATCCCAATAATGAGGATTCTTTTCTTATACAAGTTTTTCGTATGTAGAAGGTTAATTCAACATTATCAGTCAATCAATATGTTTTTTAGGAAATATATCTTTATTTCTAAATTTCCTGTCCTTTGAATTGGCTCATATACAGATTGTAATAAAAACCTTTCATGGCAAGAAGTTCATTATGATTCCCCTGCTCAATGATCTCACCCTCATTAATAACAAGCACATAATCAGCATCACGGATCGTGCTCAAGCGGTGCGCGATCACGAAACTTGTGCGCCCTTCCATCAAACGCAGCAGAGCGCTCTGGATTCGCGCTTCTGTGCGTGTATCAACACTGCTGGTTGCTTCATCTAAAACAAGAATTCCTGGGTTTGCCAGAATCGCACGACTGATGGCAAGAAGCTGCCGTTGGCCTTGGCTAAGATTGCTGGCGCGTTCAGATAAATTTGTATGGTATCCATCATGCAGCTGTCGAATGAAGTGATCTGCATCAGCCATCTTTGCGGCTTCTATACATTCTTCATCAGTTGCATCCAATCTGCCGTAGCGTATATTTTCCAAAACAGTATCTGAAAACAGGAAGGTATCTTGAAGAACGATTCCCAATGATTGGCGGAGATCATCTTTCTTTATATCCCTGATGTCAGTTCCATCAATGCGGATACTCCCCTCATCAATGTCATAAAAGCGGGTCAGTAAATTTATAATTGTTGTTTTTCCGGCCCCTGTTGGTCCAACTAACGCAATGGTATGTCCGGTTCGCGCTTCAAAGGTCATATTTTTTATTACCGGAACACCTTTTTCGTAACTAAAATCTACATTCTCAAATTCAACATGACCTTTTACATTTTCAAGCGAGTGAGCAGATGACGAATCTTTCAATTCGGGATCAGTTTCAATGATCTCAAATACCCGTTCAGCACCCGCAAGCGCGGATTGGATTGAGTTATACATATTCGAAAGCTGACGGACAGGTTGCAGGAATTGCTGGCTGTATGAAATGAAAGTTGCGATCAAACCCACTGTTACCAGATCATTAAGCGCCAGATATCCGCCCAGCCCAGCCAGAATAATAATAAATAAATTCCCAAGTTGACTTGTGAGAGGCATCAATAAGAACGCGTAAGTGTTAGCAGTTTTACCGGATTCATACACAGCCTGATTATTCTTTCTAAATACTGCAATGGTCGATTCGCTTCGACGAAATGCTTTAACAACTCTTTGCCCGCTTATTGTTTCTTCAATAGTTCCATTAAGTTGGCCAATTTGTTTTTGTAGATCACGAAAACCGCGGCGTGTGTATTTTGCTACGAACATAGTAAACCAACCCATAATTGGCACAACCAGAACAGATGCCAAAGCTAGCCATACGTTCAAGGAGAACATAGCGATCAGAATACCAACCAGAGTTAGAATATTCGCGATAAATGTGTAATGAACCCCAAAAACTGGACACAAAAATGGGGTTTTTTATTTAATCTCAGCAAGCATATTCTGCCTATTCCAATTGTACTCAAATTCGACCGGGGTAAGATAACCTAACGATGAATGGATGCGTTTATGCATATACA